>JASLCA010000150.1 GCA_030146225.1 Sphingobacterium sp.
ATACATAAGCCACTTGGCTCCCCTAAGAACCTTAAATATACGGCAGTCTCCCCCACGGGTAAACTACCGAAAGCAATTAATTTTGGACTTTACTCGGCTCCAGCATCCGAGAAGTTTAGCATGTTGGTATTTGGGGATCCGCAGTTGTACAACAAGCGTGAACTAAGTTACTTCAATCGGAGCATTGTGGATGAACTGCTGGACATTAAAGATGTTGCATTTGGTCTAAGCCTGGGGGATTTGGTAGGCGATGACCTCAGTCTACATCCCGATTACAAAGCAAGTGTAGCCCGCATAGGCTTACCTTGGTACAACCTCAAAGGAAACCACGATATGAATTACGATGTGAAAGCCGACAGCCTCTCGGACGAAACATTTGAATCCAATTTTGGACCGGCAAACTATGCCTTTAATTATGGCAAGGTGCATTTTATTGTACTGGACAATATCCGTTATCCAAATCCACGTACAGGCCGTGGCTACTTAGGCGGCTTTCGTCAAGATCAACTGGACTTTATTGAAAATGATCTAAAATTTGTTCCTAAAGATCACTTAATCGTCTTGGCATTCCATATCCCCCTACTTCATAACAATGGGGATGTGTTTAGAGCCGAGGATAGACAGCGTCTTTTTGACTTGTTAGCAGCCTATCCAAATACACTTTCTTTATCTGCGCATACACACTTTCAAAAACAAAATTTCTATAGCAAGGCAGATGGTTGGCATCAAGACAAGCCTCATCATGAATACAATGCAGGCACTACCTCTGGAGATTGGTACTCGGGTCAGGCAGATGAACGGGGCACGCCCAATGCGATGATGCGAGATGGAACCCCACAAGGCTATGCCTTTATAGACTTTGATCAGTCGAATTACAAGATCCGCTATCAGGTAGCTGGCAAGCCAGCTCATTACCAGATGCAGCTAAGCCATCCCCAAGTTGTTGCTGCAGGCAATGCGGCTAGAGGGAGTATCTATGCGAACTTCTTTATGGGCCACCCTGGCAATAAGGTAGAATATGCAATTGCAGGAGGTCCTTGGAAAAAGATGAATCCCCTACAAGCCGCTGATCCCAACTACCTAGCTGAACTCCATGCTTGGGACAGTAGCCCTACCCTACTTGCAGGAAGAAGACCTTCAGATGCTGTTGATTGTGATCACCTATGGCGCGTCGCTATACCAAAAGACTTACCCGTAGGCACCCATGAAATCCGAATAAAAGCCATCGATGATTATGGACAGCTGCATGAGGCAGTAAGCAGTATTCGCGTAGAGGCTGCTCCAGAATTCCCGACAATCCAATAACTATATATATAAATTTGTAAAGGCTAGAAGATTTTCTAGCCTTTCTTTTTTAGGGAAAATATAGCATTTGCATTTTAATACTTTAGAAGTAGGGCCTAAAGCTTTATCTCCCCAATGTCCAAGTCTCCCCGCAGCGCAGCTGGGCTCGCCTTTACTTGAGCCTGAGCCTGAACTGGATGTGCAGTTAACGCCCAAACCCCGAATAGGGACCAAGCCGCAAGCTTAAAATTTCTACTTTTCATAAGTGTTGTATAACATTAGATTATTAAAAGAGTATGTCTCTACTACTAAAGACAAGCGAGCAGGCTCTACGTCTAAGAAATAATACAACAATTAGCAGCTTAACGTAAAATGACCTCTTACAAGGGCATATACGCCGATGTAAAAGGTCACGCTAAGTATTCAACTTAAACAGATACATCCTAAATCTCTACAATTCTTCGCTGCTCCTGCTTTACGAGTTCAATCTTAGTCTCCATATCCATAACTACATCTGCAATTACAGCAGACCCCCCAGAAGATTTAAAGCGGATAAAGCCCGCATCATCAATTACGATCTTAGTTGGGATCCCGGTTATATTATAAGCCGTTGCAACAGATTTATCATAATCCAGCATTTCATCAAAGATCACTTGGAACTTGTAATTTCTACTGCTTATAAACTTCCGTACCAGGTCTTTGTAGTTTTTCTCCTTCTGCGAAATATTTACAAACAAGAAGACCACATCGGGGTCATCTGCAAAGCGGTTGACAGCGGCCTGCATACCTGGGAATGCCGCAATACATGGTCCACACCAAGTCGCCCAAAAGTCTAGGACAACCACCTTCCCTCTTAAATCCGAGAGCTTCACCATATCCCCATTCATATCCATTAAGGAGAAGTCCGGAGCAGGTATACGCTGCATCTCCAACATATACTTTTGGCTTAAATCTTTCTTTATATGTGCATCCAAGCCCGCTAAGTACTTGTCAAAACTCCCCTTATTATTGTTCATTTTATGAAATAGCGTATCCAAGATCGCTTCTAACTCCTCATTCCTTCTATTAGCGGAGGCATATTCATTTAGTAGTAAGAATGCATCTAAATCCTTCCCTTGTAGCATATAGCCAGCGCTGAGGCTCATTAGCACAGGTACAGAAGGGCTATTTACATAAAGTGGTGCCAAGAGCTCTACGGCACGATCTACTTGACCATCCTTTAACAAGGCCTCCCCGTATAAGCCCGTCAATATATTTTTACTAAAGGTACTCGATCCAACACTGGAACGCCTAGGGGAAGGACCATCGAGCTCAAATGCCAGGGCATAGCTCTCGGCTAATAATTCAAGCGCATACTTATCCTGCTTTTGCTTTAATAATTCACGCGCGACATTATTAATCCCCGTAAAACTATTAACCCCCGCTTTTATTACGGGTACAAAAACAGAAACCTTTGCTAGATTGCCTTCCTGCGCATAGGCTAAAGCCAAGCTTTCGGCAGTAAACTCACTTAAGGTCTCTCTGCCAGCAGACTTGCTGGCAAAATCATTTACCCACTTAGTATACGCCTGCTCCTTTTCGGAGGCGCTGCTCTCCGCATTTCGAAAGATGGCTGCATAAGCCGCTTGTTTAGCGTGTAGGCCCTTAGGAAACTTGGTCACCACCAAGCGATACATTTCTTCAGCTTTTTCTGGATCATACAATTCAGTATAAACACTCGCAGACATGTGTACAAACTCTTCTTTCTTGCTTTTGCTCATCAACACAGCTTCCTTTAGCAACAAAGCTCTTGCGGCACTATCACCCTTTGCAACAAGTCCCATAATGTATTGTGCCTGTTGATCAATGGTGACTTTAGGGTTTGACATCTGCGCCTTTAACGTAGATAGTTGAAATAGGCCAAGGACTAATAATGTTAAAAAAATCAATTTTCTCATAAGCTATTGAGGTTATTTATTTGGTCATTAAATGTACAGTTATTTTTGGAAAAATAATACACAATAAGCTTAATATCAATACTTTAACTGTAAATCTTGTTTATTTAAAATTTAATTAAGACCAATTAATCCAATGTAAATTTCTTTTAATAAACAAATATTATTGTACCTAATTAATAGTCTACGGAGCCTTATACGAAATAGAATTTTCTTCTCAAGTCGTTAAAAAAAATCATTTAGCTGTCATCTTCAGGCAAGGCTATTTAGATTGGTGGCAAGCCCTCTATAGTTAGGGGCTGTAGCTGCAATGCAGCCAAGGCTTAGCATGGCTGCAACTAAAAGCAGCAGGCATGCTGATGGCTTATAGGCCTAGCAGGCGCGAGATCCTGCCCAAAAGAAAAAAGGCTTCCAACTTAGAAAGATTAATTCCTAAGTTGGAAGCCTTTCGCATTCCATATCTTTAAGACAATAAATGCCTTTTATCCTTTTTCTGATCTTGCTAACTCGATCTTAGTTTCCATTTCTAATACAATCTTAGCTACATCTGCCGAACCGCCTGAACTTTGGAAACGAATCATGCCTTCCTTATCAATAATTACTTTGGTAGGGATTCCCTTAACGCCATAGGCTGTAACAGTTGCTTTAGCCTTGTCTTTCATCTCGTCAAACAGGACTTGGAAGCTATAATTGTTTGTGCTTACAAATTCACGCACTAAGTCTTGGTAATTGGCTTCGCTCTGCCAAGTATTTACAAACAAGAATACTACATCTGGATCATTTGCATACTTGTTTACAGCAGCTTGCATGCCTGGGAATGAGATCTTACAAGGTCCACACCAGGTAGCCCAAAAGTCCAATACAACCACCTTGCCTTTTAAGTCAGCTAAGCTTACGGTCTTGCCATTCATATCCTGTAAGGCAAAGTTTGGAGCAACCGTATTTACCATCTCAGCCTTATACTTGCTTACTAAAGCCTGTTTTATCTGAGCGTCAATCCCTACTAGGTAGTTTTCAAAGCTTCCCTTTTGATTGTTCAGCTTGCTATACAGGCCTCCCATTGCTTTCTCCAACTCTTCGGTCTTGCCATTTTTCACCACATAATCCTGCAATAGCAAGAATGCATCTAGGTTCTTACCTTGCTTTTCATAAGCCTCTGCCAACTTAATTAAAGTAGGACCTGATGGCGCAACAGCATAAAGTGCCGATAGGTGGCTAGCCGCAGCATCCAGTTGACCATTGGCCAACAAGGCTTCCCCATATAAACTACTTGCTAGGTTCTTATAGCGCATATTCGAATTGTCCTTATCGGACTTCTCGCTTTTATTCGCTGACTCCTCCGCAGTTTTGTAGGCCTCTCCAATTACTTCTAAGGCATATGCATTTTGGTCTTTTTTTAATAACTCACGGGTTACATTAATAGCCGAAGAGACATAGTTCATTTCATTGCGAATACCAGCCATATAGCTACGTACCTTATCCACATTGCCTTCTTTAGCATAGGCAACTGCTACATCACCTGCTGCTAAGCTATAGATACCACGATCTTTATCTGAAAATCCCTGAGCTGGGAAGTTCTTAATCCATTGGTTATAGGCCGTCTCTTTCTCGCCTGCGGAACTCCCTTCCTTCATCGCAAAGGCTTGGTATGCATCTCCGCGCGCTTTCTTTCCTTTAGGGAATTTTTTGAGAACTAGACGGTTTACTTCTTCAGACTTGCCTGTATCGTCCAAACCTGCGTAAACACGGCCACTCATTATAACAAAGTCTTCATTTTTACTTTTAGACATCAATAGTGCTTCCTTTAAAAGGCTAGCTTTAGAGGCGTCGTCATCTTTCCGAAAAAGATCATTAAGGAATTTGCCTTGCTCTTCCAAAGTAATCTTTGGATTGGACATCTGCGCCTGTAGGGAAGACATATTTAAAATGCCGGCTACTAAAAAAGAGGTAACAATTACTTTCTTCATAACATTAAAGGTTTGTTTGTTTTGGTTTATAAAGTTACATATTTTTATATTTGAATAATTCTGTTGCTAAAATTTTAACAGGTTTTAACTCCTATTCTAGGACATTCTGGGGGGCTTTTATGGCCTAGCACGAAGTAATGATTTTAGTAAAAACCTTGTTTTCAGCTACAATTATTACTTTTTTCAAATGCTTGATAATCGTATTGCTATTTGCGTAACATTATTAGGATATCCTTAAATCCCTTATAAAAGGCTCCCAAAAACCAATCTTCTAACAAAATTCTAATGTTTTTCTATCCATCCTCTAACCCTCTTAAGGGCTGAAGTTCGGGATATTTGCACTTCAGTTAAAAAAAGGAGGGTAACAGCTATGGGAATTACGGATTTTGCTTTACGCCTATTGGTTGCGCAGCTTTTAGGTGCCTCAATTGGCATAGAAAGACATTGGCGGCAGAAAAGTGCGGGATTACGCACCAACACCCTCGTTTCTCTAGGAGCAACAGCTTTTATCCTGCTTTCTATTGAGATTGGAGGAGATGCGACAGGGCGTATTGCTTCCTACATTGTGAGTGGCATAGGCTTTTTAGGTGCAGGAGTTATTATGAAGGATGGTTTAAATGTGCAAGGCCTAAATACCGCAGCAACCATCTGGTGTTCAGCAGCAGTAGGCGCCTTAAGCGGCATGGGCTTGTTTCCGCAGGCCGCATTGGTAACTGCCACAATTATGATGACGCATATAATCCTGAGACCTATCGGCATTCAACTTAATAGACTCACATTCGTCAAGCCACAACATGTTCAAACAGAATACCTGTTTACCATTAAATGTAAGACGGAAGTTGAAAATCACTTACGCGTCCTGTTGATGCAGATGCTAGGTAATAATGAGAAAATTATGCTGAAATCGCTGACCAGTGATGACAATGGGCACCCCTCCAATGCAATAATTACGGCGGAGATCAGGGCCATCTCGCAACAGGATAGCTTAATGGAGCGCGTCGCTAGTAGACTTACAATTGAAGACCGCGTTACAAAAGTAAGCTGGGAGATTGTGGGCACTGAATCAGAGCTTTAGGTATAGATATGATTCGCTTTTTTACTATCTTTAAGATACAGTAGTCCGAGCGAAAACCTTTTTTAGACAATACACAAAACGTGCTATTATGGTAAGACTAACAAAAAAAATCAAAAATGCATTACAATCCGCGACTACAGCTAGCGGCATGAATGCAGGTACCATCACCAAATTGCAGAATGCATCCAAACAGGACGAGAAACTAGTGTTCGCGATGTTGGAAACCAGTGAAGAGGGCATTACCAAGGTGACTGCCGATGAGCGAAGACTCAAGTTCGGTCCCAATGAAGTACAACATCAAAAAGCCCCAAGATGGTACAAGCAGTTGCTCAAAGCATTTGCAAACCCCTTTATTTATATCTTAATAATTATAGCTGGGGTATCTTATTTAATAGATGTTTGGTTTGCAAGCCCTGAAGAAAAAGATTTTAAAACCGTAATTGTTGTGTCTATTATGGTTTTAATCTCTGTGTTGTTACGGTTTATTCAGGAATTCCGAAGTAATTCGGCTGCCGAAAAGCTAAAGAGCATGGTTAAGACCACTGCTACGGTGCTTCGGAAATTTATCGGGAAGAAGGAACTATCCATTAGCGAGCTGGTCCCAGGAGATATTGTATTTCTCTCAGCTGGGGATATGATTCCAGCTGATTGTAGGATCCTTATTAGTAAAGATCTATTTATAAGTGAGAGTATGCTAACAGGTGAAGCACATCCTGTGGAAAAAAATCACTTACCTATACGTGATGCGGACAAGAAGCAAGTAATAGAGCTAAATAACTTATGCTTTATGGGCACCAATGTTGTGAGTGGCTCAGCCACCGCAGTAATTGTAGCCACAGGTAGTTATACCTACTTTGGAAGCATCAGTAAATCCATTGTGGGGGAAAGACCCGAAACCAGCTTTGACAAGGGGATTAACAAGATTAGCATGCTGCTAATCCGCTTTATGCTGGTTATGGTGCCTGTTATATTCTTGGTAAATGGAATCCTTAAGGACGATTGGTGGGAGGCCCTGCTCTTTGCAGTCGCCGTAGCCGTGGGCCTTACCCCTGAGATGCTGCCAATGATTGTTACAGCCAACTTGGCCAAGGGGGCTGTCAATATGAGTAAGCGGAAGGTTATTGTAAAGCGCCTGAATTCTATTCAAAATATTGGCGCAATGGACATTCTCTGTACAGACAAGACAGGTACCCTAACCCTAGACAAGATTGTCTTGGAGACGCACCTCAATGTATATGGTGTGGAGGATGATGAGGTCCTTAAATGGGCTTACCTCAATAGCTACCATCAGACGGGATTAAAAAACCTAATGGACAAGGCTGTACTGGAGCATGTAGACCTTCACGATTACTTACGCGTAGAGGAGCAATTTATTAAGGTTGATGAGATTCCCTTTGACTTTGAGCGCAGGCGGATGTCTGTGATTCTGAAGGAGCATAATGGCAAGCACCTCTTAATCTGTAAGGGGGCTGTGGAGGAAATGCTGGAATTATGTACCCATACCTTTGACCCTGGGGAAGACCGTAGCCTACATATTGAGAAAGACAATGCGGTGCCTATAGATGAAAACATGCGCAAGATTGTCCTAAATACCTCGCGGAAGATGAATGAGGATGGTCAGCGCGTACTCTTGGTTGCTATTCGAGAATTTGACCCCTCTCACCCACTTACCTACTCTGTAGAGGATGAGAACAAGCTGACTTTAACCGGCTTTATTGGATTTTTAGATCCTGCAAAACCTTCTGCTAAGCCTGCTATTGAAGCCTTAATCAAACTTGGGGTGAATATTAAGGTGCTTACCGGGGACAATGAGATTGTGACCCAGAAGATCTGTAAAGATGTGGGCATTCCTGTTCAACATATTATTGATGGCACTAAGTTGGAGGCTATGTCTGAAGAGGAACTGCTCGAACAGATACAT
Organism: Sphingobacterium sp.; assembly: GCA_030146225.1. GTDB lineage: Bacteria > Bacteroidota > Bacteroidia > Sphingobacteriales > Sphingobacteriaceae > Sphingobacterium. The sequence continues at coordinate 8,182 of JASLCA010000150.1, forward strand.
AAGGTTTCCGTTTTTGCCAAGCTAAATCCCTTACAGAAAGTCCGCGTCGTAAAAGCCTTGCGTAGTCAGGGGCATACGGTAGGCTTTATGGGGGATGGTATTAATGATGCCGCAGCCCTTAAGGAGTCAGATGTGGGCATTAGTGTGGACACTGCAGTAGATATAGCCAAAGAGAGTGCGGATATTATCTTGTTAGAAAAGGACTTGCTGGTACTACGCAAAGGCGTAATCTATGGCCGCCGGACCTTTGGTAATATTATTAAGTATATCAAGATGACTACCAGTAGCAACTTTGGAAATATGTTTAGTATGCTAGGGGCAAGTGCCTTCTTGCCTTTCCTCCCCATGCTGCCTATTCACCTATTGGTACAAAACCTGCTTTATGATATTTCGCAAATATCTATCCCATGGGATAGCATGGACAAGGAGTTTTTAGAAAAGCCTCAGAAGTGGGATGCAACCAGTGTGTCAAGATTTATGCTTTATAT
>JASLCA010000209.1 GCA_030146225.1 Sphingobacterium sp.
TGGACATAGACAGTAGTACACATCCCTTCCCTGACGCTGTATAAAATCCAAGTCTTTTAAGGAGGTAAAGGTATTATGTACCAAGATCAAACGATTCAAGGGGGGGGTATAGGGCAAGTAAGACTGAATAGAATTTCTAGCCTGTGCCTTAAACATACTCCCATCAAGGCCCATCTGCTCGTAAAACTTCAGGAAGCCTCCCTCCTTATAGCGGAAGAGCTTGTTTTCTTCTTCGCTTTCCTGATTGTGAATACTCAGGATATTGTCTTGACTGACCATCTTGCGGAAAGTCTTAAACAACTCCTTTGAACAGGAATACGGGGCATGTAGTGTAATTGAGCTATGGTTGTGATCAAAATAAAACTCAATATCTCGAGCCTTGTCGATACGGGCTTGCGCCTCTTCTTTCACTACGCCGATGGTCTCTACAAAGGTGTGATAGCTAATCTTACTTGCCTTCTTTACATCCGCAGAAAGGGTTGTATTTACATGGTCGCCTACGGCCTGAATCCCATTGGCATACATGGCTGCATCAGCTTCCTTTATTTTCGCCAAGATAAGTGACTCGTCTTCTTCGCGTGTACGCATAACCTCCATTAAAAAATTTGGAAGTCCTTTTTTCTTTTTAGTCTTACCCAACATATGGGATAACTCGATATGACAGTGCGCATTGACAAAGCCTGGAATTAAAAGGCCTTCATACACTTCCTTTTCCACATCTTTGATCAGCGGATCATCCCCTTCATAAATAGCCACAACAACACCTTCGTCATCTATTGCTACCACAGCATTTTTAAGTATAGAGCCAACAACTGGAGCAATGGTACTTGCGGAAATATATCTCATTATCTTTCGTACTAATTATTCTATAAAAATATAAACTTTTGGCATAAAACAAATTATGCGCTATTTAGCCAGAAATTCTAGCTCAGCAAACAAGGGCAAGTGATCTGAGCCATAAGACTCCGGTAGAACCTGATACTTGATCCATTTAAAGGGTATATGCTTAGCAACTAAAATATAATCTATTTCCTCTGTAGGCCCGACATTGGGAAAGGTGGGGCCATTCAGTTCCTTATTTCTTGCAAAGTATGTTTCTAAAACCTGAATAGGCTCGCTTTCTGGCTTGGCATTGAGGTCTCCAACAAATATAAAGGGTCTACTGTACCAATCGCCCAACTCATTAATAAACTTAACCTGAGCCAGCTTGTTAGCTGCCTTTAAATCTAGATGGGTATTGGCAAATGATATGACCTTGCCATCAGGAAGTTCTACATCTACAATCGCTAAGGTTCTATTTTCGCTCTTGACGGGCATAGGTAGATCGTAACGTCTTGTGGAAAGAATTTTATGTTTTGTCAAGATTAAGGTCCCATATTCCCCTGCCTCTAGATCAATTCCTTTTGAAAAAAAATAGTTCATCCCCGTTAGTTGGGCTAAACGCTGAGCTTGATCAACATTATTGGATCGGGAGACATTGATGTCTACCTCTTGGATGCCGACTACATCAGCTTCCGAATCGCGTATAACTTTAGCAATAAATTCTAGGTCTATTTTGTCCGCATGTCCCGGAGGATTGGCATGATGAATATTGTAGGACAAGACTTTGACACGCTGCGCATATAAAGAACTGATACAGAAAAATAAAACAGTAATAATAAACAATTGCTTCATAGCCTCTAAAGTAAGAACTTATAACGAGAAAATGCAAATTCTTAAATTTACTATTTTGACTATATTTACTGCATGAAGTTTTTATCACTAACCATAGCCTCTTGTTTCGTGTATTTTGTGACTATTGCACAAGAAAGCAAACAAGCGCCCTCTTCAAGCAAAGAGTTTGATCATGGAGCGGTCATTAGTGCGCACCCCCTAGCCTCTCATATTGGGGTTGACATCTTGAAAAAAGGCGGCAATGCCGTGGATGCGGCTATTGCTGTAAAATTTAGTCTGGCGGTTGTATACCCTAATGCCGGAAATATTGGAGGTGGCGGATTTATGATCTACCGATCCCATACAGGAGAATCTTCAGCACTTGACTTTCGGGAAGCGGCGCCTTCGGCTGCCTCTAGGGATATGTACCTCGACAAAAATGGCAATCCTATAACCGACTTAAGCCTATATGGTCAACTAGCGGCAGGGGTACCTGGAGCAGTGGCGGGCATGGATGAAGCGCATAAAAAATATGGAAGTCTGACTTGGGCTTCGCTTCTAGCTCCGGCTATTGAACTAGCCAGCAAGGGATTCCCAATTACGGCTATGCAGGCTAGGGAGTTTAACGAAAATCAAGCTCGATTTATGCAGCATAACCCAAAGGGCGCTGCCATTATACGTGAAAAAGAATGGGTTGAAGGAGATATTTTTGTGCAAAAAGAGCTTGCCGCAACCTTAAAGCGTATCGCTAAACAAGGCCGGGACGGCTTCTATAAGGGAGAAACCGCAAAGCTTATTGTACAAGAGATGAAACGCGGCAATGGACTTATTAGCCTTGCCGACCTCAATAGCTACAAGGCTGTATGGCGCAAGCCGATTACGGGTGAATACAAAAACTATAAGATAATTTCTATGCCGCCGCCTTCAAGTGGTGGCATCGCGCTAATGGCCTTGTTGCAGTCTGTAGAGCCTTATCCATTGGCGAGCTGGGGCTTTCAAGGCGACAGCACCGTACGGGTGATGGTAGAAGCTGAACGCAGAGTTTATGCGGATAGAGCATCCTATATGGGGGATCCTGATTTCTTCAAGGTCCCGATGGCCGAATTGTTGGATAAAAGCTTTAACCAACAACGCATGTCTAAGATCGATATCAGCAAGGCTACCCCTAGTGCAGCAGTGAAGGCGAGTGTCTTCCCTGGTTATGAATCTGACGAAACAACACACTTTAGCATTGTAGACAAGGAGGGCAATGCGGTATCCTTAACCACCACTATTAATGGATCGTACGGGTCTTGTGTATGGGTGGCCGGTGCTGGCTTCTTGCTGAACAATGAGATGGATGACTTTTCGGTTAAGCCAGGCAGCCCCAATATGTATGGGCTACTAGGAGGCAAGGCCAATGCCATTGAGCCTGGAAAGCGCATGCTAAGCGCTATGGCGCCCACCATTGTGGAGCAGGATGGTCAACTTAAGATGGTGGTAGGCACGCCAGGGGGATCGACCATTATTACCTCGGTCTTTCAGGCGATTTTGAATGTTGTAGAGTTTGGCATGGACGCGCAAGCTTCTGTAAGTGCGGCACGCTTTCATCATCAATGGCAGCCCGACAGGATTGACGTGGAAAAAGAGGCTATCTCCGAGGCGGTACGCCGTAGCTTAGAAAAAGATGGCTACAGCATTTACAAGCGTGGCAATATCGGTAGGATGGAGAATATTATCCGCCTTCCAAATGGGAAGCTACAGACTGGCGCAGATCATCGTGGGGATGACTTTGCCGCTGGTTATTAAGCTCAATAAGAAGGGCCTGCAACAAGTTGCAGGCCCTTCTTATTCTCGTATACACCTAAAGATCTTACTCCAAATACTTTGGATCGATTTGTTTGTTGGCCTTTGCCCCAAGGACTTTGAGGTTTTCAACCTTCTTTATCACATTTCCTGCACCTGAGGACAATTTCTTCATGGCATCTTGATGTTTCTCACTGGCTTTTTGGATATAGCCTTCCAGCTGCTGCATATCTTGCAAGAAGCCTACAAACTTGTCGTAAAGGGCTCCGGCTTCCTTCGCTATTTCCAAGACATTTCTATTTTGTCGCTCTTGTACCCATACGCTTGCAATGGTTCGCAAGGTCGCTAACAGCGTTGAGGGGCTTACTATGACGACCTTCCTATCCCAGGCATCCGAAAACAACTCCGGCTTAGCACGTACCGCTGCACTGAGTGCAGACTCTATGGGCATAAACAGCAAGACAAAATCAGGCGAATGTATGCCATACAGGTCGTGGTAATTTTTGGCGGACAACTCCCGAACATGATTTTCTATAGATTGCACATGCTGCTTTAGTAAAAGGACTTGCTCTTCTTCATCTTCGGCATTAATCCACTTCTCATAGGCTGTTAGGGAGACTTTGGAGTCAATAACCAGGTGTTTACTTTCTGGCAGCATAATAATCGCATCCGGTATCTTGCGCTTTTCGTCCTCCTTAAATACCGTCTGCAAGGTATACTCACTATCTTTAACTAAGCCTGAACGCTCCAATACCCGCTCTAAGATAATCTCACCCCAATTGCCTTGCTTCTTATTATCTCCTTTTAGGGCTTTGGTAAGGCTGTTGGCTTCATCCTTTATGAGCAAACTCTGCTGCATCAGTTGCTCTACAACTCCCTTCAGCACATGTCGCTCTGCGGACTCTTGCTGGTAGGTACGCTCCACCTTCTCCTCAAAGGTTTTGATCTTCTCTTTTAAGGGGTCTAATATTTGGCTAATATTTAGCTGGTTGCTTGCGGTAAACTTTTGGGTCTTCTCATCCAATATTTTATTGGCCATATGTTGAAACTCCAATTGAAATTGCTCCCGAATACGGGACATCTCCTGCTGTTGTTCTTGGTACTTTTCCTGCTGGGCCTGCAAGAAGGCATTGGTTCCTTCCAAGGTTCGCTCTATACTGGAACGCTCTTCCCGCTCTTTGTTGAGATAGCGCTCCAACTTCTCTTCGCTGGCTAGGAGCGCGCGTTCGCGTTCCATATATTTAGCGAGCTCGACTAGGGCTTGCCCCTTTTCTTGTTCCAGCTGCTGATAGCTCGCTTTGCTGACCTTCTGCGCACTTTGCATAAGCAGAAATACCAGCAGCAGGACCAACACTATAATGCATATGATTGCAAGTATATCCATAGGTGTAGGATAAATGATTAAATAATAAATAAATAGCGGAGAATCTCCGCAGGGTATAGCTTACTGTAGTTTTTGATGAGTTTTCCACCAAAGGTCAGGCATATCGCCACCTACAGCCTGCTGATAATCCTCATAGCGGCAAGGTACCCAATAATAGCGTTCATTGACGGATTTAGATCCAAAATAGGGCACTTGCATCCACCAACGATCTGACTTCTTACTCTTGACAAAGACCAATTCGTAATCTTCGTTTTCAAGGGTTGTTCTATAGATGACGTAGGCAGACTTTGGAATTAGAGGGGCATCATTTTTACGGTTGTAGTAGCCATCTATAAAGCACCATATCATTTGTGCAACCAAGCTGGCTGTATGTCCCATAGGGTCAAACGTAGGATTTAACTCATAAAAGCCGATGGATGAACACTTGTCGGACATGCCTGCATAACGTGCAAGCTGACAGGCTTCATCTCCGTAGAGCCCATTTGGGTTGGCATTGGCATTCCCCGGGGCCTCTGAAGCTCTTATGGCACCTATATCAAAGCTTACCATGTCGGCCGCACGAATCAAGGGCTCTGCCTGATCTAGCTTGCCTGACATCATGCCGATACGCATCGTGCTAAAGAATAGTTTATCATACATATTGATAGATTCTTTGCTCACCAAGTAGGTCTGAAAAGCCAGGTTGCTTAGATTAAACAGGTAGTCTGGCTGATGTAAGATAATATGGTTTAAGTAGGTGTTGGAGTCCAACAGGGTGTTTTCGGCATTGTCTTGATCCAAGTCAAATCGCGCATCAATAACCGCGACCTCAACGCGCTGCTCTAAGCCTTCGTATGCCATATACTGTGCATAGGTCAGATCTTGTCCACCACCTATTAGGATAGGTACGATGCCATCCTTAACCAGCTCCTCAACAACCATCTTAATGGCGATATAGGTGTCTCGGATAGTTTCTCCGGCCTTGATATTCCCGAGGTCGGCAATCTTGATGGCATAGTCCCCTTGATAGAGGTTGTACAGGTGTTTACGGACTGCATTTGGGGACTTCTTTGTGCCTGCATTATTGACTGAACCCCGCTCTTCTTCCACCCCAATAATCACCATCTGCGGCTTAGTTTCTGGGCTTTCTAAGTCCGGAAAAACGGTCTCATAGGCTTGCATTGTCTTGCCGAACTGAGAACTGTAGAAGGTTTCTCCAACAACAAAATCTTGAGTAACAATGGGTGAAAAAAATACGGATAATGACATATGCGATAAGCTGGGTTCAGTAAAATAGAAACAATAATACTGAGTATTTCGCAAATATGCATTTATTAAGCTACTTTTGAAAAGAATAAGTTTTCAACAATAAGCGAGCAAAGTGATATTAGTAACAGGAGGCACAGGTTTTTTGGGATCTACATTGATTAAGCATTTAATCAATGCTGGTGAGCAGGTTATTGCGACCAAACGCAGTAGTTCTACTGTACCCCAAGGTTTACGCGATCAGCCCGCATTGCGTTGGGCTGAGGCAGATATTACAGACTATTTTGCGCTTGCGGATCTCTTCGAAGGGGTCAGCAAGGTTTACCATTGTGCGGCTCAGATTTCTTACCAACCGGGGGAATCCGAAGCGATGTTGCATAGTAATATTGAAGGCACTAAACATATTGCTAACCTCTGCCTTGAGCATCAGGCTAGGTTGGTTCATGTGAGTTCTATTGCTTCGCTAGGACCTGGAAAAAATGGAATGCCTGCAACTGAAAACTGCTTTTGGGATGATGGGGCTTACTTCTCTAAGTATTCCTTGTCGAAATACGAAAGTGAGATGCAGGTTTGGAGAGCAGTCGCCGAAGGCTTAGATGCTGTTATTGTCAATCCTTCAATTATTATGGGTGCTGGCGCTGCGGACAGAGGGGCTGGAAAACTGTTTATGGTAGTAAATAAGGGCTTAAAGGTTTATCCTACGGGCTCTGTAGGCATTGTGGATGTGGAGGATGTGGCGCGATTGATGATTTTACTTATGGAGGATAGAAACATTTCAGGCGAACGTTTTATTCTAAATAGTGAAAACATCAGTAATAAAGACCTGCTTACTGCTATTGCAAAGCTCTTGCATAAACCCGCCCCAGCGATTGCCGCTAAACCCTTCTTAATGAGTGTAGCATGGCGTGCAGCGAAGCTCCTTTCCTTGATTAGTAGAAAACCTCCCAGTATTACTAAGGACACCGCACGTGCTTCTTCCTCTAAGATGGCTTATTCTAATCAGAAGATTATAAAGGCTACTGGATACTCCTTTAAAGCTGTTGATTTAACCTTAAAAGAAATGAGTTTAGATTACATATAACATTAAAAAATCAACCCAAAACCAACGTGAAAAATTATTACATCATTGATTTCGATAGCACCTTTACTCAAGTCGAAGCTTTAGATGAGCTCGCTAGAATTTCGCTAGAAAACCACCCAGAAAGAGAGAAAATCTATCAACAGATTGACGATTACACCAACTTAGCCATGGATGGCAAGATCTCTTTTAGAGAAAGCCTAGCAGGGCGCGTCCAACTCCTTCAAGCCAACAAGTCCCACCTTGATAAACTGGTTCAACAATTAAAGAAAAAGGTATCGCGCTCCTTTGAAAGAAATAAGGAGTTCTTCAAGGAAAACACAGCTACAGCTTTAATCGTTTCGGGAGGCTTTAAAGAGTTTATTACCCCAGTGGTTACACCTTATCATATTAAGAAAGAAAACATCTATGCCAACACCTTTATCTTTGATGAGGCGGGCAATATTGTAGGCTATGATGCGGAAAACCCTTTATCGGATGAAGGAGGCAAGGTTAAGC
>JASLCA010000215.1 GCA_030146225.1 Sphingobacterium sp.
CTGGGGGCAACTATAGCTGACGGCTTATTCCCAACAGGCAATCCTATCGGGAAGTATATCAGCCTTATGGGGCGTAAGTTGCAGGTTATCGGGGTCTTGAAAAAGGAAGGTGCAGGGATGTTGATTAATGTCTCGAAAGATGATGTGGCATTTATTCCCTTTAGCCTTGGCAGAAATTTAGTTAATTATGAAAATTACTCACCCAGTATTGCTGTTGAGGTAAAGCCAAATATTACCTTGGAGGAGGCAGAGAGCGAGCTTATAGGCATTATGCGTTCCGTACATCGATTAGCCCCACAGCGGGAGGATGACTTTTCAGTCAATCAAACCACCTTGATAACAGAACAGTTGGATCAACTCTTTGTAATTGTCAATCTAGCAGGCTTCTGTATTGGGATTTTTTCGATACTAGTGGGCGGCTTTGGGATTGCTAATATTATGTTTGTGAGTGTTCGGGAACGGACTAGCCTTATTGGTATACAGAAGGCATTAGGTGCCAAGAACTATTTTATCCTTTCCCAGTTCTTAATTGAGAGTGTCTTGCTTTGCCTTATTGGTGGCGCTATTGGACTAGGCTTGGTTTATGGCTTAGCTGGACTTATTAAGCTGCTTTCGGATTTTACAGTAGTGGTCAGTCTGAAGATGGTTGTGATTACTTCTATTTTGTCAACAATGATTGGGCTTATCGCAGGCATAGTGCCCGCTATAAATGCAGCGAGATTAGATCCGGTAGAGGCAATTCGGAGTTAGGCTTAATCTTATTATCTAAATAGCTAATGGTTTAGCTGATTAAATAGTTAATGGGGTAGGTAGGTGGAGAGTTTGATGTTTAGCGCATTGGCATCTTAGTTAGTTGCAGCGCTTGAAGCTTAGCTGTTAATAATACTCCTGAATCTTCGGTATATAAAAAATCCCCTAGTGAGCTTCACTAGGGGATTTTTTATAGCTTTGATAGTAGCAATTAGCTTAGTTTTGCCAATGCTTCTTTCATTCTGCGAAGGGCTTCAACTAAACTCTCGTCAGAGGCTGCATAGGATAAGCGAATGTAATTGTCATTTCCAAAGGAGTCCCCACCTACAGTGGCGATATGGCCTTCATTTAAGAGGTACAATGCTAAATCCGCAGATCCCTTAATAACATTGCCATTTAAATCTTTCTTTCCAAAGAATGCACTTACCTGTGGGAAGAAGTAGAAAGCTCCCTCTGGAAGATTGGTTTTTACACCTGGTATAGCATTTAACAAGTCGTATACGAGTTTACGACGACGCACAAATGCTTCCTTCATGATTTGTACTGATTCAAGGCCTTCATTGTAAGCCACGATACCAGCGCGCTGAGCGATTGAGCAAGTGCCTGAAGTCGTTTGTCCTTGTAGCTTATCATTGGCGGCAGCGATCTCTTTACTAGCCGCTATATAGCCCAATCTCCAGCCAGTCATGGCATAGGCTTTAGAAAAGCCATTTACAATAATGACGCGCTCTTTAATGCTGTCAAATTGTGCAATGGATTCATGCTTATCAACAAAGTTAATATGCTCATAAATCTCATCAGATAATATAAAAATATTTGGATGCTTCTCAAACACGGCTGCTAATGCTGCCAATTCTGCTTTGCTATATACCGATCCGGTAGGGTTGCAAGGCGAGGAGAACATAAACAATTTAGTTTTAGGCGTAATCGCTGCCTCTAATTGAGCAGGTGTAATCTTAAAGTCTGAATCTATATCGGTATTAATAAAGACTGATTTTCCTTCAGCAAGCAATACCATCTCCGAATAGGAAACCCAATATGGAGTCGGAATAATAACCTCATCACCTGGGTTAATTAAGGTTAGAATTACATTGGACAAAGATTGCTTTGCGCCAGTGGATACTACAATCTGGGAAATATCATAGTCCAAACCATTTTCCTCTTTTAGCTTTTGAACAATCGCTTGACGTAACTCAGGATATCCTGGTACAGGTGAATAACGTGTGAAGTTGTCATCCAAGGCTTTCTTGGCGGCTTCTTTCACATGCTCAGGTGTATTGAAGTCTGGTTCACCTACACTTAAACTGATAACGTTAATGCCTTTTGCGGCAAGCTCACGACCTAATTTGGTCATTTTTAAAGTCGCGGATTCGGATAAATTATTAATCCTATCCGACAAATATGATGTCGTACTCATAAAACAAAGATATTATATACTCTTCATTTTTAAGGATAAAATGTTGATAAAAACAAAATAAATTTTAGGAGAATTGATAAAAATGCTAATTCAGCCAAAGCGATAATTTTTCATGTCGAGCGAAAGCAAACCTAGCTTTTGTTTGAAAAATTTTATCTTCGAGTTTATTTATAGAAAATATGTCCAAAATTAAGTTTGATCGTTTTATTCTTTTGTTGTTTACATCTATTATACTAGCCTATCTTTTACCCCAATTGTACCTTTGGCAAGAAGGAGAGGTGCTATCCTGGATAACAACCATAGGGGTATCGCTGATCTTCTTTTTCTATGGCTTAAAATTAAGTTTTAAGGAGATAAAGTCAGGGCTTCAAAACTGGAGACTGCATCTGCTGGTGCAAGCTGCTACCTTTATACTCTTCCCCTTGTTGATTTTGCCCTTTTATCCACTGGTTAAGACTAGCTTGCAGATGGACTTTTGGCTTTCATTCTTCTTCTTGGCGGCCCTGCCATCAACTGTTTCTTCATCTGTAGTGATGGTGTCTATCGCGAAAGGAAATATACCAGCAGCAATCTTTAATGCCAGTATATCCGGCTTGATAGGGGTATTGATCACGCCTTTATGGATGCAGCTCTTCTTGGACTTTGGGGAGGTTGCTGTGCTCTCGGAGGTGTATGGAGGATTGATCAAGGAGATTATTGTGCCCGTTATTTTAGGCTTGCTGCTGCAACCTTATTGGGGAAGATGGGCTACAAAATACAGTAAGCAGCTGAGTCAGTTTGACAAGCTAGTTATCCTGCTCATTGTATACGCTAGCTTTGCAGAATCTTTTGTGAGTGGCGTATTTGAAAAGATTGGTACGAGCTATCTCTTAGCAGTATTTGCCGGGGTAATTGTCTTGTTCTTTATAGTGTATGCCTTGATCTACCTTATGAGTAAGCACCTATTTAAATTTAACAAGGCTGACCAGATTACGGCATTATTCTGCGGCTCTAAGAAGTCCCTTACGCATGGCTCCGTGTTTGGGAAGTTCCTTTTTGTAAATATGCCGGCAGCGGGACTGTACTTTTTACCGCTTATGCTATTTCATGCCTTTCAAATTCTAGTAGTGACTATTATCGCTCAACGGTATGCAAAAGAGTCGGACGGTGCTTAATGCTGATCTTGCTAATAAGCCAAGCCTATACCTGAAAGAGTCCGACGGGGCTTAATGCTGATCTTGCTAATAAGGCAAGCCTATACCTGTA
>JASLCA010000096.1 GCA_030146225.1 Sphingobacterium sp.
TTTTTTACGGATCTATCCAGAAATTTACCAATTACATCCGTCAATGTTTTGGTTTCAATCAGGAAGCCATCATGCCCATAGAATGAATTTAAGGCATAGTAAGATGCTCCTGGGATATTATCCGCTATAAATTCTTGTTCAGAAGCAGGGAATAGCACATCTGTAGGGATTCCTATTACCAAGGTTTCGGTTTGAAAAGCCTGAAGCGTCTTGGCTACCGAAGCTCTATTTCTTCCCAGGTGATGGGAGTCCATGGCTTTGGTCAAGTACCAGTAGCTATACGCATTAAAGCGCTTTACGAGCTTTTCTCCTTGATATTGTTGGTAGGAGGCTGCCTTGTAGCTATCTGACTTGTTTGCGTCGGATTCTTCCTGTGTCTTACTATAGGTTTGGTAGTTTCTATAAGACAGTAAGGCCATGCTTCTGGCAGCCTTTAGGCCATTGGCGCCGCCATCGACTTGATTGCTAAAGAAGCTAGGGTCGGCAGCGATGGCCAAGCGCTGACTTTCATTGAAAGCAATGCCCCAAGGGGATGCCTGGGCACTGCTTCCAATAACAATCAGTTTATTAATGTGAATGCTTTCGGCGGCTACCCATTCGAGCACCTGCTGCCCACCTAGGGAGCCACCTATTAATATTTCAATGCTGTGAATACCCAAGTGATCGGCAAGTCGTTGATTTACGCTGACAATGTCCCGAATGGTAAATTGTGGAAAATCAAGGTAATACGAATGCCCAGTTGTCGGGTTTATACTTAAGGGGTTTGTGGTCCCATAGTGCGAGCCCAATACATTGGCGCAGACAATAAAATACTCGGAAGGATTGAATAGCTCATTTTCCCCAAATAGGCCAGGCCACCAATCAAATACATCTGAATTTGCCGTTAGGGCATGACATACCCATACCACATTGTCCTTCTTTGCGTTTAATGTGCCATAGGTATGGTAAGAAACCGTTAGCTCCTCAATACAGGCACCATTCTCAAACTGAAAGGACTCTTCCGACTTATAATATTTAACACTCATGCTCAAACTCAATCTTTCCTAGTGTAGGGAATCTGTTTACTTTATTTTTTCAAACGCAGCCTGTAAGTCAGCCTTAATATCATCAATATGCTCGATGCCTACCGACAAGCGCAGTTGACCTGGGAAAACTCCGGCAGCTTGCTGTGCTTCTGCCGACAATTGCTGATGCGTGGTGGCTGCTGGGTGAATAATTAATGATTTTGCGTCTCCTACATTGGCTACATGACTAATTAAGTCCAAAGCATCAATAAAGTCATTGGCTTTTTGTACATCTCCCTTGATTGTAAATGAAAGCACTGCGCCGTAACCATTTTTCAGGTATTTGCGTGCATTCTGGTGGTAAGGGTGATTTTTCAAGCCTGGATAGCTTACTTTTTCCACTTGTGGATGCGCTTCCAACCATTGGGCAACCTCTAAGGTGTTGTCAACATGTCTTTGTACACGCAGGGATAGGGTTTCTAAGCCCTGTACCAGCAAGAAAGAGTTGAAAGGGGAGATAGCTGGTCCAAAGTCACGCAAGCCTTCTACACGCGCGCGAATGGCGAACTGTATATTTCCAAATGGGCCATTCGGACCAAATACGTCTGCGAAGACTAAGCCATGATAGCCTTCCGAGGGTTCGGAGAATTGTTTAAACTTGCCATTCCCCCAGTTGTAGTTTCCACCGTCGATAATTACACCTCCGATACTTGTGCCATGTCCGCCAATCCATTTTGTAGCAGATTCTACCACTACATGTGCACCATGCTCTAATGGCTTAAACAGGTAACCACCTGCGCCAAAGGTATTGTCAACTATAATAGGTAAGTCGTATTTCTGTGCTAAGGCAGCAATCTTTTCAAAGTCTGGAATGTTGTAACTTGGATTTCCAATGGTCTCTAGGTAGATTGCTTTGGTATTGTCATCAATTAATTTTTCAATGTTATCCACTTCGCTATCTTTTGCAAAGCGCGCCTCAATGCCCAGGCGTTTGAAGGAGACTTTAAATTGATTGTATGTTCCACCATAAAGGTTGGAGCCTGCCACAAAGTTGTCTCCACTTTCCAAGATATTGGTCAAGGCAATAAACTGTGCTGCTTGGCCAGATGCCACAGCGACAGCTGCTACACCTCCTTCTAATGCTGCAATACGCTTTTCGAATACATCCGTTGTAGGATTCATAATCCGCGTATAAATATTTCCAAATTGCTTTAAAGCAAATAGGTTGGCACCATGTTCTGCATTTTCAAATGCATAGGATGAAGTTTGGTATATAGGCAATGCACGAGATCCAGTCGTTGGGTCAACTTCTTGTCCAGCATGCACTTGTAAGGTTTCGAATTTTAAATTTTTGTTATCAGTAGACATAAATGTAATTTTTTAATCATAAATACTTGTGTGAAATTCACCCATAGTCCTGAGGTATGGTCGTTCTGTAAAGATGATAAGGAATGGTTTAAAAGAGGTGCTACTTCAAAGCATCCATTATCATGAACGACTAGCGCATTCGCGCGGTCGCCATCCAAGTACAACAGTTAACTGCTGTTGGATATAATAAGGACTTACTTGTTGAAATTGCTTTGAATCTGTTCATTGTCTTTATTTCATTTATATGCTCCATCGCAATATTGCTTTGGACAGGAATTGGCACCTTTTCAATTACCTTGAAGGTTGCCAGTGGGTCATAGAGCCAGTCTCTCGCCACTTCTTTATAAATCAAGACCCAAATGAAAGGCTTTGATTAGGGTACCACGATTGCGGTACAGTGCAAATATACTTTTTTTTAAAACATGTGCAAAAAAAAAGTGAATTAAATTAAAAAAGCCTCTCTAAATCTTAGAGAGGCTTTTCTGGTGGTGCCAGCTGGATTCGAACCAGCGACACAAGGATTTTCAGTCCTTTGCTCTA
>JASLCA010000279.1 GCA_030146225.1 Sphingobacterium sp.
CATTCTGTAGCTCAGGTACCCCATAGACGGTTTCCCATTGTTGCGTATGGGAGAGGTTTATCCCTAGTCCTTGATTTGTCTTTCCTTTTTTTGTACTGATTAGTATGACCCCATTTGATGCGCGGGATCCGTATAGCGCCGTTGCTGCCGCACCTTTTAAGATCGATACGGACTCGAAGTCATCTGAGTTTAAATTTTTAATGTCATTCCCAAAATCTCGATCGTATTTATCACCTGTTTTGGTGGTTTCGTTGTCAATAATTACCCCATCTATAATAAAGATTGGCTGATTGTTCCCTGAGATGGAGGTGTTGCCCCTAATTAGGATGCGTTGTGACGATTGTGGGCCTGAGCTTCCCATATTAATCTGTACACCAGCTACTTTTCCCTGCATGGCACTGATGGGGTTGACGGTGTTCGCATTTGCAATTTCATCCCCTTTGATTTCTGTAATGGCATAACCTAGCGCTCGTTTTTCCCTTTTCTGACCTAGGGCAGTTACCACTACTTCATCAATGCTACTTTCATCTGGGGTTAATTGTAGGTTGATAATGCGGCTTTCTTTCACTAAAATAACCTGACTTACATAGCCTAGCATTGAAAAGCGGATGGATTCTCCAACATTTGCTTGGATTGTGTAATTCCCTTTCGCATCGGTGGTTGTGCCTTTGGCAGTTCCAACCACGGTAATGCTTACTCCAGCGAGTGGGCCAGTGCTCGCTGTTAGCTGTCCTGAGACAGTTTGTTGTGCGGAGAGGCTGCTTATGCATATGAGCATAAACATAAACAGCGTGCTACAGTACTTGTGCATCTTGTTCATAACTTGTTTTTTTGGTTAGGTATTAGAAAACTCCTTGTACTAAACATGTTTTCAAACAGATTGCGTAACAGGTTTAATTTGAAGTAGAAGAAGCGCTAATTAAGTTTATTTATTAGTAGAGTTAGTTAAAGTTAATAAAGAATAATATTAACTTCCAAATCTTTTTAAAAATAAATAAAAAGTATTTTTTTGTTTATTCCTTATTAAATTTGCTGAACGTTGAAATAAGGGCTTCTATGGTATTTAAATGAAGATGATTAGATACTTTTATTATATTTACCTCCTTAAAGGCAATTCATGTTTAGCATTATATGCCTATTGATGTGGAAGTGCTGTACTCAATTAATCTGAAATGAAACAACGTTACTATTCTTTAGATGTCTTTAGGGGGGCTACGGTCGCACTAATGATAATGGTCAATAATCCAGGGACTTGGGCGCATATGTTTGCTCCGCTAAAGCATGCGCCTTGGCATGGTTGTACTCCTACTGACCTTGTCTTTCCTTTCTTCTTGTTTGCTGTCGGGAATGCGATGTCCTTTGTGATTCCGCGTTTGCAGGAAGCGGGAGATGCCGTGTTTTGGAAGAAGGTTATCAAACGTACGATCGTTATTTTCGCTATTGGCTTATTTCTGAATTACTGGCCTTTTGTGCAGTGGGTAGGGGATAGCTTACAACTTAAGGAGTGGGTGAGCTCGCTAAATCCGGAGCGTGGTATTCGGATCTTAGGGGTATTGCAACGCATCGCTATTGCTTATTTCTTTGCTTCGATCTTAGCTTATTACTTTAAGCCTAGGCGCTTGATCTATATTTCTGCTTTTATTCTTTTGGGCTACTGGGGATTGACTGCCTTTTTGGGTGGTGCTGATCCTTATTCTTTGGAAGGCTTCTTCGGAACGGCTATTGATGCCAAAATATTGGGTGTTGCACATATGTATAAAGGAGAGGGTATCCCTTTCGATCCGGAGGGCTTGGTCAGTACCCTGCCTTCGATTATACAGATTGTGTTTGGTTACTTAGCGGGCGTATTTATTAAGAATCAAGGGCAGGTAGACTGGTTGTGGAGAAAGGTTCCGGTAACTAAGGAGCCGCACTTTAAATTACTTTCTGGTTTATTTGTTACGGGCTTTATTTTAGTGGTCTTAGGCTGGATATGGTCTTTGGGCTTTCCGATTAATAAAAAGATTTGGAGTAGTTCTTTTGTCTTGTACACGACTGGGCTAGGGATTATGACCATTGCGGGCATGATCTGGTTTATAGAGCTACAGGGGGTTAAGAATGCCTTGACTAAGTTTTTTGATGTTTTTGGCAAGAACCCTTTGTTTATTTTTGTGTTAAGTGGCTTACTACCGCGCTTCTTGGGCTTGTTCCGGATTTCGGATGGCCTTACTGAAGCTGGAGATCCGAAATATACGAATGCCCTGGCTTGGTTTTACAAGTATGTATGTGCGCCTATTCCAGGACCTCCGGAGTTAGGTTCTTTTGCCTACTCGCTTTGCTTTTTGGCATTAATGTGGGCTATATGCTATGTCTTGGATAAGAAGAAAATCTATGTGAAGGTGTAATTAATTAAAAAAAATACTATCTTTGCATCCAATTAATTAAATTTTTCACGCTTTAATATTATTCAGGAATGTATTTAAGTAAAGAGTACAAAGCTGACATCTTCGCAGAATTTGCAGGTGCAGCAGCAAACACAGGTTCTGCAGAAGGACAAGTTGCTTTATTCACTAAGAGAATCGCTCACTTAACTGAGCATTTGAAAAAAAACAGAAAAGATTTTAACACGCAACGTTCACTACAAATGTTAGTAGGTAAACGTCGTTCATTATTAGCTTACCTGTACAAAAAAGATATTAACCGTTACCGTGCGATCATCAAAGGTCTTGGTTTACGTGATATCATCAAATAAGCTTTTAGCAATAAAAAGAAAGCCATTTACGCAAGTAAATGGCTTTTTTTATAGGCGCTTTTTTTTTAAAAATCCTTTTTTAAGAAGCTGCGATATAAAGTATAAATTTTATTTACCTTTGTATGATTTTAAAGGTCATAAAACTTGATGCATTCTAAGAAAGATGAAACATGCATCGCAATTAAAAAATAATGAGTTATAACGAAAAGAAAGTTACAATTGATTTAGGTGGCAATGTGCTTCCTATCGAGTTGTCTACTGGTAAGTTAGCGAAGCAAGCTGATGGTTCGGTAGTATTGAAGCAAGGTGACACGATGTTGTTAGCAACAGTGGTATCGAACAAAGAAGCTAAAGCGGGCGTTGATTTCCTTCCATTGTCGGTTGATTATCAAGAGAAGTATGCATCTACAGGTCGTATCCCAGGTGGTTTCTTACGTCGTGAGGCTAAATTGTCAGATTATGAAGTATTGATCT
>JASLCA010000362.1 GCA_030146225.1 Sphingobacterium sp.
CCTCCGTATGATGGACTTGGAGAAACCAATAAAGGTGAAGATGAACGCTTATTCTTCTACCTCTCCACAGCTGATAAGAGAGCTTACTTTTCAATATAGTAAATCTAATCCGGAACAGTTAAATAGGATTGATGGCCTTATGTCTTATTATAATATTAACGGGCTGCTGACGAGTAAAGAAGAGTTTAAGTACGAGTTTGATTACAATACGGATGGTATGGTCACGGCGTTTCGATTAGTTTGGAAAAATCCTGCGGTCACCCGAGCCAATTTCACCTACCTGTTGGATTACGATGCTTCAGGAAGATTAAGGGGCTGGTCAGGAGGTCTTTTAAATCAAGAGCTGGAATGGACTGTCACAGACTGGTTGGATGATGGTAGAATTAAAGGGTTTCAACGTGAAGCCTCCGTCAATAAATGGACATGGAATTATGAAGAGGGGCTTTTTGCCGAGTATGATTTAGGTGCTTCAAGTGAAAATAATCGTGTCAAAGCTGTAGGAATTACAAGCTGGGCGATTCCGACTTTCTTAAGTGGACTTCCTCCAATTGAATTCCATAATCCAAGCTTTAATTCAGATGTCTTGGAGCTATTAATGTATAAAAATGGTTTTGAGAAGTTGGTTAAGGCCGAGAAAGAAACTGGAGTATACGTCTATACAGCCGATGCTAGAGGTAGGTTACAGAGTATGCGTAGAAAAGCGAGTAACACAGCTCCGGCGGGGCGTGAGTATATATTTGAATATGCTAATTAGGAAGTAATGCAGCGAATGCTTTAGGCTACTGCAATATTACATACGTTAACGAGAGACAAAATGAAACTTATATTATGTGTTTTAATAACCTTGTACAGCTCTTTAGGGCTGCACGCACAAGGAATACAGTTTTTTCAGGGAAGCTTCGAAGAAGCTCAGAATAAAGCGGATCAGGAAAATAAACTTTTGTTTATAGACTTTTATACGGTGTGGTGTGTACCCTGTAAGGTCTTAGATCGAGATGTCTTTAGTCAAAAGATTGTTGGAGATGAATTTAATAAACAGTTTATTGCTTTTAAGCTCGATGCTGAAAAAGAGGGCAAAGTGCTTGCTAAACGATTTAATGTTAATGCTTATCCTACGCTGGTATTTGTAGGCAGAGACTCTACTTTGGTACATAAGCTTGTCGGTTCTGTGGGTGCAGATAAATTATTGACTGAAGCAGGTATTGCTTTGGCTATGCAGGATGACCCCAATAGCTATGCACGACTAAAAAGTCAATACAGTACACATAAAAACGACCCGGTTTTTTTGAAAAATTATATTTCGAAGATGGTTTCCTTTTCGGAAAGCCCTGTGACCGCTATAGAGGACTATTTGGCTGTGCAGACGAGTATTAAGGAGAATAGTGCAGACATGATGGAATTTTTCTTAGCCTATGCAAAGGATATGCGTTGTGGTGGGAAGGCCGAAGAAATTCTAGAGGCTAACTATGCAACCTATATGGATATTGCGACTAAAAAGGAAAGCAGAGTATTAGAAACACTTCCTGCGAAATTGATGCAAAATACATATAGGCAAGCTATGGCAACAGCTAGCGTACCGCTCTATGAAATCTTCTTAGATCGCTGGCTCAAAATGCCTGAAAAACCTTATTATGCGGATTACAATGCTTACAGGTTAGAACTTATAAGTCTTCAAAAAGATGATAAACTGTATAAGATAGAAGCTGAAAAATATTTGGACAGTTTGACGCAAGCGCAAACTGTTGCGGAAATAAAAGAGAGGGATGCACAGCGATATGAGACTTTTATAAAGGAGAATCCCGTAACTATTGGCTTCTTCGCAGAGGCTAAAAAACAAGCTCAGCAAGATTTAGATGCTGGTATTCTAGTACGTAATTTGAATAAGGTACTCGCAAATTACCTTCCCTTGATTTCTAAAAAAAAGGATTTTAAACGTGTTGAACATTGGATTGACTATGGTCGAGCATTGTTGCCTGCAGATATTGCTCTAGCGAATATTGAGGTTAAGATGCTCCTGCAACAAGGTGATTATAAGCAGGCCTTAGCGAAAAAGCAGCAATTGTTGCAGGATGTAGATCCTATGCATAGAGATTACGAGGTATTACGAGCAGAATTAGAACAAATGACTAAAGATTCCAAATAATGAAGACAATCTATATATTAACGAGTTTATTGCTGCTCCATATTGGGCTCTTTGCGCAAGGTATTGATTTTGAAAAAGGCAATCTGGCCTCCGTACTTAAGAAAGCTAAGCTAGAAAATAAAATGGTATTTATTGATGCCTATGCGGTATGGTGTGGGCCTTGTAAAAGGATGGATATTACTGTTTTTAATGACGAAGAGGTGGGTCAGTACTTCAAACAGCATATTGTAGCGCTGAAAGTTGATGTTGAGCGTGGGGAGGGGATTAGCATAAAGAACAAATATGCGATCGAAGGTTTACCAGGCTATGTGTTTTTGGATTCCGAAGGAAATGTGGTCTTTAGAGATAAGGGAGCTAAGCCTAAAGCGGCCTTTATGGAGGTTGTCAAAAAGGCTTTTCTCTCGATGAAAGATCCTAATAGTGTAGGTAGAATGGCTGCTCTTTACGAGCAATCCAAAGATGATGAGATATTTTTAAGCTTGTACCTACAGAAATTGTATGAAGGTCGTTCAACCGGCTATACGGATGTATTGGAGCACTATTTAACTATTCAGAAGAGTATTCCGGCGGATAGTCCAGAAATGGCTAAGCTAATTGACCATCATAATCTTGTTGTAATCTATGGCGGAATGGCGGATGAAATAGTCCGAGAAAATCTTAAAACTGAGGGCTGGCAGCGCTATGTCCGCAAGGATGTTCGGGAGCGATTTCAAAATCTACCTAAAAAGATGGGACAGACCACTGTCGATTATGCGGTGTCAAAACGGGATTCAAGCTTTGTCGATGTTGCCTTAGAGCGATCTCGTGAGGTGGGGATGAAAGTTGTTGAAAATCAAAGGTTAGCACTTATGATGTACTATTACAAAAACACAGGCATGGGGCAGGAATTTAAGGCTTTGTTTTTACCGCAAGTAGAAGCACTTTATGGCACTCTGGATGTGGATGGCTTATATCAGCAACATCTGAATACCATTAAGAAATTTGAAATGGACAGCTTGAAAGTTTTTCGAACCAATGCCATAATACAAGCGGATAAGCTGCAAAGTATGACCCGCGAGTTTGCACAGTTTGCTGATACTGACTTGGATAAAACTAATGTCTTGAAATGGGCGAAAACGGTATATGATCTTACCAAAGATAAGCCTGAAGCATTAAGTTTTTATGCTAGTGCACTTTATTTGTATGGGGATAGCGCGGAAGGTCGGAAGTTGAAAAATGAAGCCTACCAAAAGCTAAAGGGCACAGCGATGGAAGCAGCTATTGCTGCTGATTATGCTTTAATGGAGAAGGATGAATTAATTAGCCTGTAATGAGAGCCGTAATTTGTTTGTTTTTTGTGGTTCTAGTAGGGCTTCTTAAAACCTTTGCGCAAAGTGATTTCCCTATTAGGGACGGCGCTAAAGAAGGTTACTTAGCAAATGGCATAAAGTATTATGCTTTGTCTACCCCTTGGATTAAGGGTAAGTATGCCTTAGGTATGGTTGTTAAAACAGGATCGCTCTATGAGACGAAGGATGAGGTCGGGGTAGCGCATTTCTTAGAACATTTGGTCTCTACCTCTGTCCCAGGTTACGATCGAAAGAAGTCTTTGGAGTTAGTCTATAATGCTGGATTGAATCTTTTTGAGGATTGGCAGGCTTTTACTTCCGAAGTTAAAACCGTTTATAATTATACCTATCCGAAAGAAAATTTGGATACCGAGCAACAGCTTGTAGCCTATTTACGTGGGGTTTTGGGGGAGATGGAGTTTACGCAACAGGAAGTGGATATAGAGCGACCCGCTATTTTAGCAGAGACGAATACTTCTTTTTCTAGTGGGGGGCTTTCCAACTTACGTGGTGGGTATTTTGAACATCATACAATTTTAGGTGACTCTACTCAAATCTCAGCTATTAGTCCGGCTACAGTTCGCGGATTTTATCGGAAATGGTATCGCCCAGAGAATATTGCTTTGGTGATGATAGGGGATGCATCAGCAGAAGAGTTAGCACAGAAGTTGATCCTGCACTTCTCGGATGCAAAATGTATTGTAGACTCCGTATTGCCTCCTGCCTTTCTTCCGATTGATCAGCACAATACGAGTTTGTATAGTAGCTCAGAGGTGGAAGTAGATAAGCGAAAAGGCTATGTAGGTCGATTAATCTATAGGTTTCCATTATTTGACCTAAGTAAGCGTTCTGAACTACGGGCTGCCATTGCGACCGAAATGATAGCCGACCTTTTAAAAGGTATGTTGGATGGGTATGAAGCTGATTACGATGTAAGTAGCGTGATTTCCGCAAATATGCCTAGATCTTCGGTGCTAAATGTTAAACTAA
The DNA here is from genome assembly GCA_030146225.1 of Sphingobacterium sp. Lineage (GTDB taxonomy): Bacteria > Bacteroidota > Bacteroidia > Sphingobacteriales > Sphingobacteriaceae > Sphingobacterium. The sequence goes on from JASLCA010000362.1 coordinate 4,462, forward strand.
ACTTTGCCGATACCATTGCTTTTAAGGATAGGTTGCATGAAATTGGAAATGCAATCTCATATTTACGCTTTGGAACGGTGGATTCAACCTTTTTACAATCCTTATGGAAGGCTAGACCTTCGGTTTATAAGAGTAAAATTAAGGTTCCTGAATCTGCAAATACCAGCACAATCCTTGCAAGTATTTACAGTAATTTTTTGGGCAACTTTCCGATCAGCGACCCAGATAGCTTTGCTCAAGCATTGGATAATGAAGCTTTATTATTGACAAGTGCTGATATTCGTCAGGCTGCGGAGCTTGTATTTATGCAATCTCGTTCACTTCTTGCAGGCTTGCCAGATTATGGGGCTGACTTTGAGGCGCGGATGGTACAGTCTTTTGATAATTACTGTAGCCAAGAAAATGTTTCACAGACTTATCAATTGCCATCTGAAAGAAATAAGTTTGCGCCTAGATCAATCCTGGAAGCGAAGCCCTTAAGCGAAGCTAAACCTAGCTTTTCGGAAGAAATGCTCCAATCTAATACTATACTTCCAAATGGGATGCATGCCTATGTATTGAAGAATGGCCTAGAAGTAATATGGGACAGCAAAGTGAATCGCAATTATATCGTGGTTGAAACCAACGCTGGAATCGCTTTATTAGATGAAACTGAACGCCCCTTTGTGAGCCAGTTTAAGGAGCTCAGGTTACCGCTTCCTCATGGGGTTTCGGCGAAAGACATGAACAGCCTTAAAAATTCTTGGGGGAGTCCTAGTGTAACGCTAAAAGTAGGACAGCATAGAACCACTATGCAAACGGGATTGACAAGCCACAATGAAATGTTTGTAGGACAATATATTGCCTCGATATATCAATCCTTTACCATAGATGATGCCAGCTATGAAAAAGGTTGCGACACTTACCAAAAGCAGGCTGCTAAGTCTACTAGCTCACCTGAGGCTAAGTCTATGGCGCTAAAGAAAGAGGAGCTGGAAGACCGACTGAATAGTTTGCTTGATCCGAAAAAAACACGTGTCTTTATACAAGGGCAGGTTAATATTGAGCAGATTATGGCTTATTTGTCTGAGATTTCTCCAAAAATCCAGCAGGGTCTAAAACCACAGCAAAAAGTTGATATCCTCGAAGAGGATAAAATTAACCTTACTGATGAACCAAAGGGGCGTACATTTTTGGTCAATCGGATAACTACCCAAGCAGTAGAGGCTGTTGACTTGAAGCGTTACCTTTTAAATGGTATGTTGGAAGAGTATATGAGTCGCATGTTGCTCCTGCGTATCCGAAATGAGAAAGGCTTGATTTATACTTGGGGAACTACGCCTTCTTATGGAGTAGACCCCTCGCCCTATGTTTCTCTAAGTCTTCGATTTCGCGTTATTCCAGAACTCTTGAATAACGCGCTCACAGAATTCAATAAGCTCTGTGCAGAAGTTGCTGAAAACGGAGTGCCTGAATCCAGTCTAGCTGGGTTAAAAAGACGAGAGTGGAACCGTTATGTTGACTTCTATAATAATCCTGAGAAAAGTATGGGCTTTGTCTCCTTACAAATTAATTGTACTGGTCATGTTTGGAGTAATACTGAGATTCGTCAGGCCATTGATGCTATTTCGATGGACGAGTTAAATACTTATGTGAAACAATATATGGCATTGCCTGCTGAATTAAAAACCTACTAATCAACCCAAGACTTTTAAAATAATGAATAGATATATAAATAGTGTAGTAAAAGCCTCCCTGCTGTTTATTGCATGCAGCCTTTCAGGCACGATCTTGTTGGCTCAAGGGATTGTTTTTATGGATAATCCACAATGGAACGATGTTTTACAACGTGCACGAAATGAGAACAAAATGATTTTTGTGGACTGCTATACTGAATGGTGCGGGCCATGTAAGGGCTTGGAACGCAATATATTTCCACAAAAAGAAATGGGCGATTTTTTCAATAAGCATTTTGTAAATGTCAAGTATGATATGGAAAAAGAGAATGGTTTGGATTTTAAAAAGATTTTTCCTTCCGATATTAAGTCCTATCCTACCTTGTTATATATTGATGCTAAAGAGCAACGTATTGTACATAAGCTAGTAGGCGGTATGTCAGTCGCAATCTTTATCAAAGAGTCCGAAAAGGCATTACAAGGCAATGGGTTAGTCAAGTTGCAGGCAGCATATAGTCAGGGAAATAGAGATTTGGCGTTCTTGGACAATTACCTTCAAGCGTTGTTGAAGATAAATAACCGCAAAGAGATTGACCTTGTTATTAATGATTATTTGCAAGATCAAGGCTATGAACAGTTAAAGGAAGAGCGCGTTTGGAATATTGTTGCGCCTTATTTCTTTGAATATGAATCTGCACATGTGCGCTATGTGCTCAGCAATAAATCAAAATTTGATAGATTAAAGTTTGTAGATCAAAAAGCATTAGATGCGCAACTTACTAATGCTATTGGTCTTTTTATTATGAGAATCCTTAAGATTGAGCAGGATGAGCAGATTGGGAGTCTTCAGTTTGTGCCTCAGCAAAAGCTATTTGAACAAGTTCGAAAAGATGTTGAATTGTTTAATAATAAGCAGGGGTATCAGGAGTTTGTTTCAAAACTATTTATTTATGAGCAGTTAATGAATAACTCTTGGGCTAAGGCTTATGAAGCGGTGTGCTATGCGCAAGATTTTGGCTTTAGATATACTAAGAGCCTTAAGCTTTCGATTGCGAATTACAGTATACAAGAGTCTTCCGATAAGGTACTCTTAACACGTATCTACGAAGATTTGAAAGCAGAACAATTATTAGGGCAAAAGCAGTTTCTAAATTTTAATTATTATCCACATATAGCTAAGGCCGCGCGTAAACTTGGTGAAGAGGATGTAGCGACGGAATTTGATGCTAAAGGAAAGGAAGTCTTAAAAAGACGTATGCTTGAAGAGGAGCGTAGGAATAAGAGCAATAATTAAGTTGTAAGACTTTATACCTATCCCTTGGATTATTTTGTTAGCAGGCAACCCCTTAAGGAGTTAAATTTTCTAACTCGTGAATCAGGTTATGCTTTCACAGTTTAACCCCTTAACCTGCTCGGCTTTTAAAATCTTCTAAGTAATTTTCTTAAATTTGTAGAAACAATCGTTACTACGTGGGTATTCAAGAGATTTTAGAGAAGTACGCTCAAAGCGAGCAGGTTAAATTATTAGTTAAGAGTATTCAGGGGAAAAATCCGAAAGTACAGTTAAAAGGCTTGGTGGGGGCATCAGATGCCATGATTGCTGCAGCAACTTATACCTTACAGGAGCGTCCTTTTATCTTTGTTTTACCTACGCATGAGGATGCTTCCTATTTTTTGAGTGACCTGGAAAGTATTTTGGATAAGCAGATCCTGTTTTTCCCATCTTCCTTTCGCAAGGCATTTGAATTTACCCAGACGGATGCTGCCCATGTATTGCAGCGTGCTGAAACCTTAAATGCCCTAAACCATACTTCGGAGTTGCCAAAGATGGTGGTTACCTATCCCGAGGCTATTGCTGAAAAGGTCATCAACCGCGAGGATTTAGAAAAGAATACCCTCGCGATTACCCAGAATACCAAGCTTAGTATAGACTTTATCAACGAGTTCTTGTATGAGTACGACTTTGAGCGGGTAGACTTTGTCTATGAGCCGGGGCAGTTTGCTATACGGGGCGGGATAGTGGATATTTTCTCCTTTTCGAATGATAAGCCCTATCGGGTTGAGTTCTTTGGGGATGAGATTGAAAGCATTCGGACCTTTGATATGGAGACGCAGCTTTCCATCAGCAAGATCCATACGGTGACGATTGTGCCCAATGTGCAGGCTAAGTTCTTAAGCAACAACCATATTTCACTCTTAGAGTATGTTGACAAGGATGCGGTCGTTTGGCTCAAGGATGTGCAGTTTACACTGGACATTATGAAGGATGGCTATAAGCGGGCATCTGAATTTTGGAAGGCATTGGACGAAAAGGCCATCTTGGAAAATGCCGATTGGATTGATCCACGTGTAACCTTTACGACAGACCGTACCTTTAGTGAATTTTTATTTGAGTTCCCGAATGTTGAATTTGGGAAGCAATACTTTTATAAAGCGGATGAAATTATCAAATTTGATATTCACCCGCAGCCTTCTTTTAACAAGGATTTCACCTTGTTGATTCATAATTTTAAGGAAAACATTAAGCATGGTATTCAGAATCTGATATTCTCGGATTCTACGAAGCAGGTGGAGCGTATCTATAGTATTCTGGAGGATATTGACAAGTCCGTAAGCTTTATCCCTATTCATAGGGGCTTGCGAGAAGGCTTTCGAGATGATGAGACCAAGATGGCCTGTTATACGGACCATCAGATCTTTGACCGTTACTACAAGTACAAGCGGAAGAAAGGCTATGAGCGTTCACAGGCTATAACACTAAAAGATCTTCGGGATCTAAAGCCTGGAGATTATATTACCCATATTGATCATGGGGTAGGCAAGTATGCAGGCCTTGAAAAGGTAGAAGTCAATGGCAAGACGCAGGAGATGATACGCCTTGTCTATGCTGACAATGATTTACTCTATGTAAATATCAACTCCCTAAACCGTATCTCTAAGTACTCAGGCAAGGAAGGTGCTTTGCCTAAGATGAACAAGCTGGGGACGGATACCTGGGACAAGCTGAAGAAGACCACCAAGAAGAAGGTGAAGGATATTGCGCGCGATCTGATTTTGCTATACGCTAAGCGGAAGGCGCAGACAGGGAATGCCTTTAGCCCCGATACCTATTTGCAGAATGAGCTGGAAGCATCCTTTTTGTATGAGGATACCCCTGATCAGGAAAAGGCAACGGCAGATGTGAAGCGGGATATGGAATCGCCACATCCTATGGATAGGCTTATTTGTGGGGATGTAGGCTTTGGAAAGACTGAGATCGCGATTCGGGCGGCCTTTAAAGCAGCCACCGATAGCAAGCAGGTCGCTATCCTAGTACCCACGACAATCTTAGCCTTGCAGCATTACCGCACCTTTACCGAGCGCTTAAAGGATTTTCCTGTAACGATTGATTACATCAACCGCTTTAAAACAAGCAAGCAGATAAAAGATACCTTGGCTAGATTGGCTGAGGGTAAAGTAGATATTATTATTGGGACGCATAGGCTGGTGAGCAAGGATGTGAAGTTTAAGGATCTAGGCCTGATGATTATTGATGAGGAGCAGAAATTTGGTGTTTCAGTTAAGGAGAAGCTAAAGGTGATGCGGGCAAATGTAGATTCCTTGACTTTAACGGCGACTCCTATTCCTCGTACACTGCACTTCTCCTTAATGGGGGCGCGCGACTTAAGTATTATCGCAACTCCACCTCCAAATAGGCAGCCCGTGCAGACGGAGCTACATGTCTTTAACGATAAGCTTATTCAAGAGTCTGTGGCCTTTGAATTGGAACGTAATGGACAGGTCTTCTTTATTCATAATCGGGTTGCGGATCTCAAGCAGTTGGGATTAATGATTCAAAAGCTGGTGCCTGGGGCGCGTGTGGGCATTGCTCATGGGCAGTTGGAGGGTGATCAGCTGGAGGATGTGATGCTGAAGTTTATCAACCATGAGTTTGATGTACTGGTCGCAACGACCATTATTGAGGCTGGGTTGGATATTCCAAATGCCAACACCATTATTATTAACCACGCGCATATGTTTGGCTTAAGTGATTTGCACCAGATGCGGGGGCGTGTGGGGAGGTCCAATAAGAAGGCATTCTGTTATTTATTAAGCCCACCATTGTCTACCTTGACTAATGAGGCGTATAAGCGTCTGTCGGCCTTGGAGGAGTTCTCTGAGCTTGGATCGGGCTTTAATGTTGCGATGCGTGACTTAGATATCCGTGGCTCTGGAAACTTACTTGGGGCGGAGCAGTCTGGCTTTATTGCTGAGATTGGCTTTGAGATGTACAATAAGATTTTGGATGAGGCGGTTCAAGAGCTTAAGGATGATGAGTTTGGAGAACTGTTCGCCGGAGATAAGAATCGTAAGTATGTCAACTTTACGCAGATAGATACCGATCTGGAGGTAATGATTCCGGATGAGTATGTCACCAATATTGGGGAGCGCTATAATCTCTACAATGAGATTGTGAAGCTCCAGAATGAGGAGCAGTTGGCTGCATTTGAGAAGGAGCTAGAGGATCGATTTGGTCCTATTCCTAAGCCGGTATTTGAATTGTTCAACACCTTGCGGTTGCAGTGGTATGGCAAGATGATTGGCTTTGAGAAGATCTCCTTTAAGAATAAGACCTTAAAAGCTTATTTTGTGAACAATCCGAAGTCTAGTTATTTTGACTCCGATGAGTTTGGAAGAGTGCTCAACTTTGTACAGGCACATGCTTCTATTACAAATATTAAGGAAGTGAAAGGCCAGCTGAGGCTGGCAATTAGCAATGTGAATAATATCACTTATGCACTGAACCTCTTGAAAGAGATGGTTTAGCGATAATTTAAAAGGCCTTCAGCATACGATGCTGAAGGCCTTTTAAATATTTATTTTAATTTCCCAACCTTTCGGCTCTACTTTCTCCGCCATACATTTCTGGCCTAAACTTAAATGTGGGGGTCATCCAGTAGAGTAATACAATCCTAGAATAACGGTAATTGAAGGAAGACAAGATAACTGCTGTCATAACTGCTACAATCAGGTATAACCAAGGAGATTCTAAGTTGCCGGTTATAATATAGGTTCCGACACAGGCGCTGACCAGCTCGGCTACCACGAATACATAACTCACATACATGGCCACATAGAAATAGCCAGGCTCTTTTTCGAACTTCAGTCCGCAATGTGGACAGTGGCTTAGCATCTTTTTCTTCTTGAAACTTAATAAAGGTGCTTCAAACATGTTGGCTGTACGGCAGCGTGGACATTTTCCTTCCATTGCACTTTTAAGTTCGCCTGGTAGGGTTTGCGGGTTCGTTATTTCCTTGTTATTTTCCATGTCTATTGTTGTTTTTTTCGGAACTCCTCAGGAGTTAAGCCTTCTATTTTTTTAAAAAACTTGGTGAAGTAAGAATTATCATTAAAGTTGAGCTCGTAAGCAATCTCGCTTATGCTAAAGTCCTTGATGACCAGTAGTCTTTTGGCTTCTAGGATGATGCGGTTACGAATTACTTCACCAGCTGGTATGCCCAATATCTCCTTGCTCAAGGCATTGAGGTGATTTGGGGTAATATAGAGCAGCTCTGCATAGGCCTTCGGCAAGCGTAGGTCTTTGAAATGCTGCTCAATCAGATTCAGAAAGTTGCGCAGGAGCGTGTGGTTGTACACATTGGCCGCTGCGTATGCCGAAGGCTCTCGCTGTTGATTGATCAGTTGAAAAAGATACAGTAAGGCAGATCGTGAAAAATCTTTGTCATGCTGCGCCTTATTCAATTTGTCCAAGATGTCAATCACCGATGGCAACAGGTCTTCTTTAATCTGTAAGACTTCATCCCGCACGATTCCGGAGAAGAAGGACAAG
>JASLCA010000365.1 GCA_030146225.1 Sphingobacterium sp.
TCATGCTCTTCAAAGTTCTCATCCAAATAATTGATAACAATATTGGGAGCACGCATAACCTCTTCGGAAAGGTCTGGGATACTTAGACAGCCTTCATAAAAGCCCCATTTCTCACCGCTTTCTTCAACAATAATGGGGTTTATAAATACCTTTTTAAAATCCTTTAAGGAGGCATCTCCTGCTCCATCTTCATCGTCTTCAGCAAAAGGAGAGGCATCTACCACAAACATACGAATTGACAAGCCTACCTGGGGAGCAGCAAGCCCTACCCCATTGGCTGCATCCATCGTATCAAACATATCTTGAATCAACTGCTTCAATCCTGGGTAATCCGCTTCTACTTCGTTGGCCTTCTTCCTTAGCAAAGGATCCCCATACGCTACAATAGGTAATTTCATATGTTATTTATTCTTCTTATGCTATCCCTTGCTTTATTCACCGCAGAAATTTTATGTGTTTGAGCGACACTTTAAGGATAGCGCAATTTTCTAATTTTCACTGCAAAGGTATTAATAATAATTTATACCTATTTTAGAATAGCTAACTTTGTTGTGCATGCAGGACATTTTTCATATTCAAACATTCTGTTCTGCTTTGGCAGAACAATTACAAGTTCCCCTAACAACAGCACATACAAAGGACTACAGTCATTTAGCTTCAGCGGATCTGGCCTTAAATATATTTATCTATTATGCCTCTGCGCGAAAGCGTCAACCCAACTTAACAAGCAGGACCATACATATTGACGAAGAGGATCTACGGCAAAGCCCAGACAAGATACGTCAAAGACTAGCCTCCCTTTATCATCAAGGTAAGACCTGCTATGCTAGGCAAACCGTTGTCGCGCGCATAGACAAGCGCATTGCTTTAGCCTTTCAAGCAGAACATCACCTAAATGCGGCGCTTCCAGGGAAATACAGGTATGGGCTTTTTCATCAGGGAGAACTCGTATCCGTCGCTATATTTAGTGGAGGACGACACATGCGCGAACAAGCAGAAACCTACCGCTCCTTTGAGCTCTTGCGCTTCTGCCATAAGTCTGGCTTGCGCGTGGTTGGGGGGCTGTCAAAGCTTATTAAATCCTTTGTACGCGATTTTTCGCCCGCTGATATTATGACTTATGTGGACAATGATTGGTCTCAAAATTCTAGCTTACAAACCCTAGGCTTTATTCCTGGATTGCAAACCGAAGCCCAGACTATGCTTTTTAAAAACGGCCTTAAGCTTGAAACCGTTAAGCAGGACAGTGAAAAAATAGCTGATTATATGGAATCTGGAGGCTATGCTAAAAATAATTCAGGCAGCACCAAAATGCTGCTCATATTATGAATAACAATCGTGGTTCCGTATATTTAGACATTAGAAACAACCCTAAACTTAAAATAAAAATATGAAACGTAAACTTAGAATGGGCATGGTCGGTGGAGGAAAAGACGCCTTTATTGGTGCTGTTCACCGCATTGCTGCATTTATGGATGGTAAAATAGAGCTTGTCTGTGGAGCTTTTAGCATAAACCCTGAGGTCGCCAAGGAGTCTGGAGAAGAGCTTTTTGTTGATCCCAGCAGAGTATACAATACCTATGAGGAAATGATCGCCAAGGAGGCTGCCTTGCCGGAGGATATGCGCATGGATTTTTTAACAATCGTAACGCCAAACTTCCTACACTTTGCTCCAGCTAAGCTGGCGCTTGAGAATGGATTTGATGTCGTTATTGAAAAGCCAATGACCGTTTCCTTAGAGGAAGCGAAGACCTTAAAGGAAATTGTAGCGCAAACAGGACGCACACTTTGCTTGACGCACACCTATTCTGGCTATCCCATGGTTAAGCAGGCAAGGGCGATGATAAAGGACGGGCATTTTGGAAAGATTAGAAAAATCGTTGTGGAATATCCGCAAGGCTGGCTAAGTCGCCTTTCAGAAAGAGAAGGCAATGCGGGAGCAGCTTGGCGTGCCGACCCTAAGAAGTCAGGTCTATCGCTTGTTATGGGGGATATTGGCACACATGTGGCTCATCTAGCGGAATATGTCTCTGGTCTTCGCATCACTGAGCTATGTGCAGACTTAACCACCTTTGTGGAGGGCCGGCAGCTTGATGATGACGGCTCCGTACTTTTACGCTTTGAAGAGGGGGCAAAAGGTGTACTAATGGCCTCTCAGATTTCTGCTGGTGAAGAGAATGCAGTAAGGATGCGTATTTATGGTGAAAAGGGCGGCTTGGAATGGGCCAACGAAGATCCAAACAACCTTATTATTAAGATGCTGGATCAACCTCGTCAAATATACCGTACTGGTAATGCCTATGCAGCTCCCTATACCCTAAGCTCATTTGCGACACACAATACCCGGATACCCGCAGGTCACCCTGAGGGTCTCTTGGAATCCTTTGCAAATATCTATAGAAACTTTGCGGCAACTGTTACGGCTAAGCGCGAAGGCTATCAGCCTAGCGCTGAAGAATTAGACTTCCCTACTGTGGAGGATGGCGTGCGCGGCATGGCCTTTGTTCAAAATGTGGTGCGGAGTAACGAAAGCAATGAAAAATGGACTAAATTTGCACTGTGATCGTAGATATTGATAATAGCATAATAAATCAGGCGGAGGTTAATCTTCCGCCTGATTTATTATTGGTCATCTTGGGCCCTACTGCTTCAGGCAAAACAAGCCTTGCAGTTCAGCTAGCACAGGCCATGAGGGGTGAAATTATAAGCATAGATTCGCGTCAGGTATACGCTGGTATGGATATTGGAACGGGCAAGGATCTTCCCGCCTACCAAGACATCCCTTATCACCTAATAGACATATGCAGCCCTGGAGAGAAATACCATGTTTCGCGCTTCCTAACAGATTTTAGGCAGGCCTATACGCAGCTTATAGCGCGCGGAAAGCAGCCTATAGCTTGTGGCGGAACCGGCATGTACCTACATGCACTCTTACAAGATCAACCCTATATCAATGTGCCCGTAGACCATGTTTTACGTGGAACCTTGGCTAACCAGACCAAAGAGGCACTGATAGACAGTCTGATAGCATTTAATATCCCAGAAGGCTTTAAAATAGACCGCTCATCACACAAGCGCTTAATTCGGGCTATTGAAATATTGACTTACCTAAAAAGTGATCCAACTTTCAACTTGGGATCTGAGCCCTTAAAATACCCCTATAAAATCTTTGGTCTTGACCCTGCTACAGCCCTCAGAAGGCAGCGCATTAGCGATCGCTTAGCGCAAAGGTTGCAAGCCGGCTTACTAGAAGAGATCGAAAGCTTACTTGCACAGGGAATTAGTCATACAGCTTTGCAGTACTATGGCTTAGAGTATAAGTATGGCTCTATGCATCTGCTCGGCGAGTTGGACTATAAATCCTTTTATGCGAAGTTAGAAACGGAGATACACCGCTATGCCAAGCGCCAAATGACATTCTATAGAAAGATGGAAAAAGACGGCATAGCTATACAGTGGTTAAAGGCAGAGAATACGGCGGATCAGCTTGCCGAAATTCTATTGGAAATAAAAAAGGGATAGCATATGCTATCCCTTTTTCTAAAATCTTTACAACTTAATTTCTTCTTCTTTGCTATTAAAGAATCGAAACTCCGATAAGAAATATGATGAAACGGTTTTAATCTTAATCCATTTCCCATATTTGAAAAACCACCTAAGTCGTTTAGATACAAAACCAGACGTAATGTAGGCGCCTATATACGGGTGAACACAAAGTGTAATTCCCTTTTCATTTTGTTCTTGTAATATAAAACTTAAGTTGCTCTCCATATCGTCAAGCAATACCATGCTCGAACGAATTTCACCAGTGCCTTCACATGCAGGACATTTTTCACTTGTCACCACACTCATCTCTGGCCTTACCCGTTGTCTAGTTATCTGCACCAAGCCAAATTTACTTGGCGGAAGTATCGTGTGTTTGGCGCGATCTGTGGCCATACACTCTTTCAAATAACCGTAAAGTTCTTTACGATTGGCCGGTTTATGCATATCGATAAAATCGATTACCACAATACCTCCCATATCACGCAAGCGTAATTGTCTTGCGATTTCTTTTGCGGCTTCTTTATTTACGAGAAGCGCATTTTCTTCTTGGTTTTCTTTACTTGCAATCCGGTTTCCGCTATTTACATCCACAACGTGGAGGGCTTCGGTATGCTCTACAACTAAGTAAGCACCACCCTGCAAATTGACCGTTCTGCCAAAAGACGCCTTAATTTGTTTCTCGATTCCGAAGTGTTCAAAAATTGGCTCTTTGTGCTTATAGAGCTTAACAATCTTTTCCAGATCGGGTGAGATTTCTTGTACATAGGACTTTACTTCTTCAAACAAAGTGCTGTCGTTTACATGTACATGCGTAAACTCATCGGTTAAGATATCGCGTAAGATGGTAGATGCTCTATCCATTTCACCCAATACTTTATGAGGAGGTTCTGCGTGTCTAAGGCGTTTGGTAAACAGTTCCCATTTTGAGATTAGGTCTAGAAGATCTTTTTGAAGCTCTTCAACACCTTTTCCTTCGGATACGGTACGTATAATCACACCAAAGTTTGCAGGCTTAATACTTTCTACAATCTTCTTAAGGCGGGTACGCTCCGCATTTCCCTTAATTCTTTTGGAGATGGAAACTGTACTTGAAAATGGCACCAATACAACAAATCTACCGGCAATAGAAAGGTCCGAACTTAATCGTGGCCCCTTGGTAGAAATTGGCTCTTTGGCAATTTGTACTGGTAAAAGCAAATTCCGGCTTAAGATATCCGAAATCTTACCTGCTTTATCGATGTCCTTTTCAAGCTTTAAACTACTGAGCAGCATCTCTTGATAACTGCCATTCTTTACTATACGTGTCAGCTTGAGTAATGACTGAACCTGAGGTCCTAAATCCAAATAATGTAAGAACGCATCTTTTTCGTAGCCTACATCTACGAAAGCGGCATTCAGACCTGGCATAATCTTCTTGATTCTACCCAAATAAATGTCGCCTACGGCGAAGTTATTGTCGGCCTGTTCCTTGTTCAGCTCAACAAGCTGTTTGTCCTGTAGTAAAGCAATAGTCACTCCTTTATCAGGAGTTGAATCGATAATTAGTTCCTTTACCAACAGCTACTCTTTTAAGGTCTGCACAACATGTGCTACAAACCTGATAAAACATAAAACTCGTTAATGAAAAAATACAATCTATGATTCTACCAAGGTAAAACCATAGATTGTAAAGCGCCTTTGTTGGCTAATGCCTAAAGACGAACAAGCTTATTTCTTCTTGTGTCTATTTTTTCTTAAACGTTTTTTACGTTTGTGAGTAGCCAT
>JASLCA010000367.1 GCA_030146225.1 Sphingobacterium sp.
GCATCCGATCCATCTTTCATGGCTTCAGTCTCTCTATTTGGAGAAGCAACTGATCCACAATCTAAATGATCACGGCCGATTACAATTGCACCTTTTACCTTACCTGATCGGACCAATTCATTAAATAATAAGCCTGCTTTTTCACGCTCTCCCATGCCCAACCAGCATATTCTAGAAGGTAATCCTTGAAACTGTACTTTCTCTTGGGCTTTTATGAGCCAGGTATGTAGAGCTGTATTCTCTGGGAATGCCTCTATTAAGGCTTGATCCGTTATACGTATATCTTCTGGATCACCCGATAAGGCCACCCAACGGAATGGACCTTTGCCCTCACAAAATAAGGGACGAATAAATGCTGGTGTAAAACCAGGGAAATCAAATGCATTTTCTACCCCTCCTTGACGCGCAAATTCACGGATATTATTGCCATAATCAAATGTGATAGCTCCCTTCTCCTGTAAGTCTAACATGAAAGAAACGTGCCTAGCCATACTTTTAATAGACAGTTGTTTATATTGTTCAGGGTCGTTTTGACGAAGGGCTAAAGCTGCTTTAAAGTCCATATTATGCGGAACATAACCATATAGCGGGTCATGAGCAGAAGTTTGATCGGTGAGAATATCCGGAATGATGGCATCTTTTAATAAATTTTCTAAAAGATCACCAGCATCGGATACAAGTCCAATAGAAATGGCTTGTTTGTTCTTCTGAGCATCCTTAACCCATTCTATTGCTTGCGCATAGGAATGGGTCATTTTATCAATATAGCCTGTTTCTAATCTTTTTTGAATTCGCGTTTCATCCACATCAGCGCCTAGAAAAACAGCTCCAGCCATAGTCGCGGCTAGAGGTTGAGCACCTCCCATACCTCCCAATCCAGCAGTTACCAATAAACGACCAGAAAGGTCTGAATCAAAATGTTGACGACCACATTCTACATAGGTTTCATAGGTGCCTTGTAAAATACCTTGTGTACCAATGTAAATCCAACTTCCAGCAGTCATTTGTCCATACATCATCAAGCCTTTGCTACGCAATTCATTAAAATGATCCCAGGTCGCCCATGCAGGGACTAAATTACTATTGGCAATTAGTACTCTTGGTGCTTGAGGATGACTTCGAATGATACCAACTGGCTTACCCGATTGAACTAATAAGGAGTGTTCTTCATCCAACTCTAATAATGCTTTAATAATTCCTTGTAAGGAATTTTGATCTCGAGCAGCTTGTCCAATTCCACCATAAACAACCAGATCTTCCGGTCTTTCTGCAACCTCTGCGTCTAAGTTGTTCAGTAACATGCGCAGCGCAGCTTCACAAGCCCAATTTTTTGCATGTAAAGTATTGCCTCTAGGCGCTTTATAATGCGGGTGATTGGCGTATGTTTTAAGAAAGGTTGAAATTTCCATAATCTTGAGTTTTTAAGTTAATACTGTTGTTTAGTGCTGTTTTATTGGCTGTCTCTACAAATTCTCCACTAGCAATAAGTTCTTTTAAGGCCTTTATATCGTAACTAAATACGCGATCTTCAGTAGCAAAGCTTACTTTTGTACGTACAAGTTCATGACAGCTGCTCAATACTTTTGTAGATTCCAAAGGTTTTCTAAAATCTAATGCTTGAGCAGCGTAAAGTAATTCAACGGCAAGAATATTTTCTAAATTTCCTAATATTCTGTTTAATTTTCTACCACCAATAGATCCCATAGATACGTGATCTTCTTGACCTAAAGAGGTCGGGATGCTGTCTGCACTTGCGGGGAAACAAAGTCCCTTATTTTCTGAAACAAGCGCTGCGGTAGTATATTGAGGAATCATAAAACCCGAATTTAATCCAGCATCCTGAATCAATAATTTTGGTAATCCATAGCGTCCCTCAATGATTAAATAACTTCTACGATCCGAGATGTTTCCTAATTCTGCTGCAGCCACAGCTGCATAATCTAAGGGTATAGCTAGAGGTTGTCCGTGAAAGTTACCTCCAGAAATTGTGTCCATTGAACCCAAAATGATGGGATTGTCGGTAACAGAATTTATTTCAATTTCAGTCAATTCCTTGAGGTGTTGCCATGCTGCGCGAGAAGCACCATGAACCTGTGGCATACAGCGTAAAGAATATGGATCTTGTACGCGACTGCAGTCTAAATGCGCATTCAAAATTGCTGAATCTTTTAACAAGGCACAAAGTCTATTGGCCACATATTGGTTTCCTGGAAATGGACGTATTTTATGAAGGCGTTCGTCAAAGGGTTTGGCCGATCCCATTAAGCCTTCTAATGACATCGCACCTACAATATCAGCCGCATCTAATAAGTTGTGTAGACGAGAAACGGCTAAAACGGCATGAGCCGCTATAAATTGTGTACCATTGATCAAGGCTAAGCCTTCTTTAGCTCCTAAAGTCAGAGCTGATATTCCTAATTCGGAATATACTTCCTCCGTTTTTCTAATTTCTCCTTTAAAATGTACTTCTCCGAGACCAATTAAAGGAAGGAAAAGATGGGAGAGGGGGGCTAGATCTCCCGATGCGCCGACAGAGCCTTGTTCGGGTACACAGGGTAAAATATTCTGTTCAATGAAAAAGTGAATACGTTCAATAGTTGATTTTCGAATACCTGAATAGCCCATGCACAAGGCTTGGAGCTTAATAATCAACATGATTTTAGAAAGCTTTGGTTCTATATATTCTCCCACACCAACTGCATGGCTCATGAGTAAATTGT
>JASLCA010000132.1 GCA_030146225.1 Sphingobacterium sp.
CTTAAAGGGAGTTTAGTAAAAAGCCTAGCAACAGCAGATTTATTAAGGTCTAACTTCAGTATTTAGAATTGCTGCTTACGGCTATTATACCTACATAGACTCAATGAAATATTTTATAGGTTAGCTGTAATTAATTTACCCACCTAAGCTTATACAAAGGTGTTAAAGAGTTTTAGAAAGACCAATAGCTGCTGTTGTAGTTGAAGAGTAGTTTTACAGACTACCTAGCGGGTAGCATGCTATTAAATCTTTCCAACCATGGGGGAAGCAATTGAAAACAGGATTTCAAGACTTTTTTCGCTTCTGGTGCTAACCACTTAAAGCATGTCCCCCTCATTGTCCACGTCTCGAGAGGCTGTTGCATGAAAGTTTAGGCCGTTTTCAGAAAAATTTGAGCTAATTTTGAGCTGCAGTTTTTTTAAGCTTTAATGCATCAATTAATTTCGACCAAAGGTATTTAGATAATGATTAAATTCTTCAGTGTAGCAGTATTCCTACTGCTATCAATAAAGTCATGGACTCAAGTTATTAATGTTAATAAATTAGAGAAGCAGATTTCATTGTTAAATGCGGACCAACAGTATGAGGCCGCTATACTGAAGCTAGACTCAATTCTAAACGACGAGCATGTTACTGCATACGATCGCTCGCAAGCTTACCTCCAAAAATCCTTAACCTATAAGCGGGTGTATAACTATCCCGTGGCATTGATTAACCTTGAATTAGCCGGCAAAGAGAAGGTGGCGGAAGTATATAAAGACGAATTGGCCATCCGCGTTTTAATTGAAAAGTTATTTATACATTTTGATTTGCAACAGAATCAAAAAGTCTCAGAACTATTGGAGCAGGTAGATCCAAGCAAGCTCAACCTTATTAAAAAAGAAACAAAAGCATTTTATCTATCCATTTTAGCAGTGATAGCGAATAGGAAAAAGGATTATGTAGCTGCTGAAGCGTATTTAATGGAGGCAAAAGTGCTGTTGGAGAAGGAAAGCCCAGAACACCTTCCTAATGTGTACCGTGTATTAATGGTTCTGTATAGTGATTTAAAGAATAAAGACAAGGTCTTTGAGTCCTATGAGTTGGGCATGTACTATGCTGAAGAGTATAATATGGAAATCTATAAAATTATTATGGAGGAAACCATGACTAAGTACTATGCCGATACGCGCGATTATGAAAACGCCTTTAACTCCCAGAAGAAAGTCTCACAACTAAGAACCAGGTATAGTGCAAACAATCACTCTGGTAAACTTGGGGCACTAGAGAAGGAGCTTTTTGAGCAGCGGAAAAGCTTAGCCTTTGAAAAAGAAAAGGCATTACGCTGGTCCTTTATCCTAATTTCTATGGTATTGGCTGTTTTGCTGCTCGTACTATGGCGGTTATTCGTTGTCAACAGGCATAGACGCTTATTGATTGAGGAGGAAAATAATCGGATGCGATCGGAGATTGAACTGATTGTAAAAGCTCAGTCTAAAAGCCAAGAAGATGTTCCGCTTATGTTGGAGCAGTTTAACCTTTCAAGCCGTCAACTGGAAATAATTGATCAGGTGCGCCTTGGAAAGACAAATAAGGAAATTGGCGCAGCACTGTTTATCTCGGAGAATACTGTAAAATATCATTTGAAAGCTATTTATGAAATTTTAAATGTCTATAGTCGCGCTGAACTAACGCGCACCTTTATAATGAGTAAGCCTGAGGAGCCGCCTAAATTGCCGATTTAAACTGTCGCCAGCATTTAGCTGTCCGAACTATTGTATTAAATAGCGCTTTTTCAAGCCGCCACTATATTCTTAGGTGAGGTTTAGCGTAGATAGGATAAGGATTGTGCTACGCTGCATAAGGTATTAAAGGTCCAAATCTCCATTTTTCTTAGTTAAATATACCTGCAACTGCGTTTCCTTGTAAATTATAGCGCAGTTTTACAGACAGTTGACGCAAGCACTGCTTGAATAGCAAAATACTTCTTGGAAGTGGGCTATATATTTCCCTATCTTTGCACCACTCCGCAAGGGAGGAACAGTTGAAAAGCGCATAAGAAAACGAGGTTATCAGGTTCACTAGAGCTGAAAAACGAGTTTTCAAGCTAAGAAGAAGCTTCAAAAAATAAGTTCACATTTATTTTGCGAAAGCCAAAAAGATTCTTACCTTTGCAGTCCCAACCGAAAGGAAGGGCATCCCAACCGAAACTTACCGATCAGATAAGCGGACAACCAGGAACAACAATACGATAATTCAAGCCACGTTAAGTGGTAAGATATATAGTCAAAGCGCGATGCGGCGACGAGAGAAGTTCTTTAAAAAGATGATCATGATAAGTGTAACGAGTAGTTGATTTTGTCGACTACAGAGTTCACAAAAAAAGTCAACCTAGTCAATTCAAATTAGATATTAAAAAAGACAATTCTAATTATTTTATAAATAGTTAGGTGTCGAACACTACATTTTTACAATGGAGAGTTTGATCCTGGCTCAGGATGAACGCTAGCGGCAGGCCTAATACATGCAAGTCGGACGGGATTGGAGAGCTTGCTTTCCATGAGAGTGGCGCACGGGTGCGTAACACGTATGTAACCTACCTTTATCAGGGGGATAGCCTCTCGAAAGAGAGATTAAGCCCGCATAAAATCACACTTTGGCATCGAAGAATGATCAAATATTTATAGGATATGGATGGGCATGCGGAACATTAGCTAGTTGGCGGGGTAACGGCT
>JASLCA010000383.1 GCA_030146225.1 Sphingobacterium sp.
GGGATGTGGGTCTAAGATCTCAGCCGTATACCAGCCCCCTATGCCATCTACAAGAAAAACCTCATCCCCCTCTTGCAAGCGCAATACTCGGATGGCGTGTTTACTCTCTTCCTCGCTCAGCATAAACTGCTTGTGATGAGGCTCAATAGCAATGGTATAAAATAGGTGCATACTTATAAATTAATCTCTATCGTCCTTGTCATAAGGCGTTTCAATCAAATCAATCTTTACGAATTCAATATTCTGTTGCGTCTTTTTGATAATGGTAAAGGAATAGCCCTCTACTTCCATCCGCTCCCCAACATCAGGGATCTTTTCAAAGTAATGACTTACCAAGCCCGCAATGGTATCATAGTCGGAGCTCTCTGGCAGCTCTAAAGGTAGGTAGCCATTGGCATCATGCACACTAGCGCCTGCATCCACCATATACTCGGTCTCTGAGATACGCTCAACCACTGGCGTTTCTTCATCGTACTCATCTTGGATCTCCCCAACAAGCTCCTCTACAATATCCTCGAGGGTAACCATGCCGGCAGTACCTCCAAACTCATCCAACACAATGGCAATCTGAATTCGCTTCAGCTGAAACTCGGTCATCAGGTCATTGATCTTCTTCGTCTCTGGAATAAAATACGGCTTACGCATAATATCCTTCAGGACGACCTCTTTCCCTTTTACAATAATTGGAAGAATATCCTTGGTATGTACAATCCCGACAATCTGATCAATATTGTCATCATAGATTGGAATCCTTGAATAGCCTTCTTCTGTAACGGTATTAATAAACACCTCCGCAGTATCATCTACCTCGATGGCAACAATCTTGGTGCGGGGCACCATAATATTCTTTACAATACGCTCATTGAAGTCAAAGACATTCTTAATCAGCTCATGCTCGGCTGTATTTAAAGCCCCACTCTCCTTCCCCTTCTCCAATAGATACTGTAATTCTTCTGAAGAGTGGCTGGATTCATGCCCCTTTACATCTATTCCGATAAGGCGTAGCAAGAAGTTTGCAAAGCCATTTAACAACCAGATAATAGGCTTAAAGAGGAAGTAGAAAAACTGCAAAGGCGCTGCTATCCGCATAGTCGTAGCGACTGGGCGATGGATCGCAATGGATTTTGGTGCTAATTCACCAAAAACAATATGCAAGAAGGTAATAATACAGAAGGCAAGTACATGTCCTAAATTTTTAGACAATGGACCTGAAAGCTCAATATTAAAAAGCCCAAAAAACTGATGTACGATTTGGGTCATTACAGCTTCTCCTACCCAACCAAGAGCAAGAGAAGCTAATGTTATTCCTAACTGTGTAGCCGCAAGATAGCCATCCAAATGTTCGGTAATGTTTTTAGCCATCTTAGCAACCTTGCTGCCAGACTTAGCTTGAAGCTCAATCTGCGAAGCGCGGACTTTCACAATTGCAAACTCTGCTGCAACAAAAAATCCGTTAGCTGCGACTAAAAAAAATGTCCAGAATAAATCGAGGCCCATGGGTTGTCGTTAGTTATTTTTGAATTCCTTATTGTACAATTCAATGCTTTCCAACAGAATCTGTTGCGCTTTTTCACGACCTTGAATACCTTCTACCTTTACTTCTTTCTCTTCCAATGCTTTGTAACTTTGGAAAAACTGAACAATCTCCTTCATAACATGAGGCGCTAACTGCTCAATATCAGTAATGTAGTTGTAGATCGGGTCATTTTTGGCTACAGCAATCAGCTTATCATCTTGCTCACCACCATCAACCATATTCATAACACCAATAATCTTAGCTTCTACTAAAGTCATTGGCAAGATATCTACCGAGCAGATTACTAAGATATCCAATGGATCATTATCATCACAGTAGGTCTGCGGAATAAAGCCATAATTTGCAGGATATACAACAGATGAACTCAATACCCGGTCCAACAATAATAGACCTGTTTCTTTGTCCAGTTCGTACTTCCCTTTGGAACCGTTTGTAATCTCAATAATTGCATTTACCGAATTTGGCACATCACTACCAGGAGTAATCTGGTGCCAAGGATTTTGTTTACTCATTAATATTATTACTGTTTGTTTGTTTTTGTTTTCTTGTATTTAACCATCTTTTCAGCAATGCTATTGCAATTGGTAAGAAGGCAACAACAATTAAGCCTACGATGATATACTCAACGTAGTTAATGATTCCAGGAAACTTAACACCTAGAAAATAGCCCGTTAAAGTCAATAGACTAACCCATAAAAAGGCGCCAAAGACATTATAGATGACAAATTTTCTAAAATTAAGTTTTACAACCCCGGCAAAGATAGGTGCAAATGTACGAATAATAGGAACAAACCTACCTATGATTAAGGCTGTTCCGCCGTATTTCTGATAAAACTCCTCTGCCATCACCACGTACTTACGCTTAAAAAGAAAGGAGTCTTGCCGTTTGAAAAGCATGGGCCCCGTTCGATAACCAAACCAATAACCGGCAAAGTTACCTAATATTCCTGCCAGCAGTATTCCGAAGTACATCGTTACGATATCTACATCAATTTTTCCAAGCGCACAGAATAGCCCCGCCAAAAACAATAAATAGTCTCCAGGCAAAAAGAAGCCAAAGAAAAGTCCTGTTTCGGCAAAGACAATCAACACAACAATGTAAAACCCACCATGGCTTAATAAATGCGCTGGGTCCATCAATTGCTGGAACGATAGCCACAAATCTTGCATATTTTCTATTTATTAGTTTGTAAAGACAAGTTTTTCAACCTTAAGACGCTATTGTTCTGCTTATGCATCCGCTGGGTTGGTAACAGCAGAGATTGCCAATCGAAGGTCTTCAGCAATCTGCAGCATCTCTTCAGCAGGTAAACTTAGCTTGGGTTGAGCAAAGTTCATATCACCTACAGCATTTAAAGGAATAAGATGAATATGTGCATGAGCAACCTCCAAGCCCACTACTGCAATACCGACCTTGCGGCAAGGAAATATTTTCTTAATCCCCTGTGCTACAATCTTTGCAAAAACCCACATCCCCATATAGTCCTCATCATTAATATCAAAAATATAGTCAGTCTCCTGCTTAGGGATCACCAATACATGACCTCTTGTCAAAGGATTAACATCCAAAAAGGCTAAGTAATCATTACTTTCGGCAACTTTATAGGCGGGAACTTCACCGGAAACTATCTTTGAAAAAATTGTTGACATACTTCATCTATATTTAGAAATCAAACAAATATAAAAAAACGGTTGCAACATTCTGCAACCGTTTCAATAATTCTAGTATCGAAAGTATATGCGGTTATGGCAAAACCGCACATAACCTACACTAATCTAACGCGAGATCTCTAGAATTTCAAATTCCATAACACCTGCCGGAGCTTCGATCTGCGCGACCTCTCCAACAGACTTACCGAGTAATCCCTGCGCAATCGGTGATTTTACAGAAATTTTCCCAGACTTAATGTCTGCTTCAGTTTCTGACACCAATTGATAAGTCATTACTGCGTTATTTTTTTTATTCTTAATCTTTACATAGGACAAGGCTAAGACTTTGGATGTATCTAAGGTAGATTCATCAATTAGCCTTGCTGTAGCTAAAACCCCTTCAAGCTTGGAGATCTTCGCTTCGTGCAAGCCTTGCGCTTCCTTCGCTGCATCATACTCTGCATTTTCTGACAAATCGCCTTTATCTCGAGCTTCTGCAATCGCCTTGGCGATATTCGACCTACCTTCAGTTTTAAGTTGGTGTAGTTCTTGTTTTAGCTTATCTAGTCCCTCTTGCGTGTAATAAGTTACTTCTGCCATATTTATACTTTTATTTTATAATCAAAAAATCAAAAAAAGACAAGACCATACTGCCCTTTATCAGAACAACATGGTCTTGCACGTTAATTGCTAAATTAGCAATCAGCTTTTATAAAAACAAATTTTATTATTCTTCTGTATCTATAAATTTATAGCCTAAACCTCGCACCGTTTGTAAAAAATGTGGCTTGTCGGGATTTGTCTCAATCTTCTTCCGCAAGCGCACCACGTGCATATCTAGGGTTCTGGTATTCACGTTTGAACTATACCCCCAGACAACTTCCATCAGCTCCTCTCGCGTGATCTCCTTGCCTACATTCTGTAGGAAGTAAAGCAATATACGATTCTCCAGAATAGTAAGTTCAATTTTCTTTCCATCACGCAGTAAAGAGTGGATATTAGGATGATGCTCAGTCGCACCAAAACTATACACATCATTACTCTTAGGCAAAAAGAAGCGGACCTTGTTTTCAATCATTGCGACCAAAACATCCATATTAAAGGGCTTGGTAATATAATCCGTAACCCCATAACTATAGGCATCTATCTTATCAATGTCCTGCGACTTGGCAGTCATCATAATAATAATGTTTTCAAAACCTGCCTTACGCACAGATTCACAGACAGCGATTCCCTCTTTACCAGGCAACATCCAATCTAGCAATACAACAGCCGGTCGTTCCTGCAGAATCAATTCTTCGGCCTCTTGCCCATTGGCCGCCTGAATAATGGTATACCCTTCGGTTTGCAAGCGATGTGTGACTAAGAACCTTAGGTTCTCATCATCTTCAACAACAGCAATGGTGATGTCTTTACTCATAATAGTTATATCTTTTTTGGACCTAACGGCAGGAATAAAGTAAAACATGTGCCCTCATTCTGCACGCTATCCACCTTAATCTCACCGCCCATAAAATCAACAATTTCCTTACAAAAAGCTAATCCTAAACCTATGCTTCCTTGTTGATTAAACTGATTTTTCACTCTATAAAATTTCTTAAAAATACTATTAAATTCTTTTTTATTAATACCAATCCCACGATCTTTAAACTTAATAACAAAATTCTTTTTATTTTGTTGTACATCAATATCAAGATACTTCTGCTGTGGCTCCGAATATTTATAGGCATTGTCTATAAAATTCTGAAAAACACTTAACAACAAAGTGGTGTCCACC
>JASLCA010000013.1 GCA_030146225.1 Sphingobacterium sp.
GGGATGGTGTTATCGCTGATTTCACAGCAGCTGAGCACTTAATTCGCGGCATGGTAAAGCTGATCAACAACGGTAAATCTTGGTTCTTCCCTTCCTTGCGTATGGTGGTATGTATACCTTCAGGCATAACAGAAGTTGAGAAACGTGCCGTGCGCGACTCTGCAGAAATTGCAGGAGCTAAGGAAGTATACCTGATTCATGAGCCAATGGCTGCAGCAGTAGGTATCGGCATCGATGTTGAAGAGCCTGTCGGAAATATGATTATTGATATCGGTGGTGGTACAACAGAAATTGCAGTAATTGCACTTTCAGGCATTGTATGTGATCAATCGATTCGTGTAGCTGGAGACAATTTTGACTCGGATATCGTACAGTATATCCGTAGACAACATAATATTATGATTGGAGACCGCACAGCGGAGAAGATTAAAATCGAAGTTGGAGCAGCCTTGCCAGAATTGGCTGAGCCGCCTGCTGACTTCGCAGTTCAAGGTAGAGATTTAATGACAGGTATTCCTAAGCAAATCACAGTCTCCTACACAGAGATTGCACATTGTTTAGACAAGTCGATTTCCAAAATCGAGGAGGCTATCTTAAAGGCATTAGAAATAACGCCACCTGAACTTTCCGCAGACATTTACCAGACAGGTATATACCTTACTGGTGGAGGTGCATTATTACGTGGATTAGACAGACGTATTCAAGCGAAAACCAAACTTCCGGTACATGTGGCAGAAGATCCACTGCGTGCAGTTGTAAGAGGAACAGGCATCGCGCTTAAGAATATCGGCAGATTCAAGTTTTTAATGCAATAACCCAAAAGGCTAATAACAATATTAAAAAATTGAAATACGCGATATAGAAGATCAACCCTCTGTATCGCGTATTTTTTCACAGTTTATCAAGAACCCTAAATGAAAAACCTTTGGCTATTTCTTTCTAGATACAACGCTATTTTTTGGTTTATTCTATTTTTTGTGGTTTCTATAATCCTCGTTGTCGGCAACAACAGCTACCAAAGAGCCTCCTACCTCAACTCCTCCAATGTACTTATTGGATCTTTTTACACACAGGTAAATTCATGGAAGAGCTACCTCTCATTGGCAGATGCCAACGAGCAGCTCGCGCAAGAGAATGTTTTGCTCAGACAGCAGGTACAAAATCTCTATTCGGCACAAGCCCCTGCAGACTCGGTACATCTTGTCGATTCTATAGAGCAGGGACGGTATGCCTTTATTATTGCCAGTGTTGCCAATAATAGCGTGCACCAGAAGAGCAACTACCTGACCTTAGACAAGGGCACCAATGATGGCATTGAGCGTGGCATGGGGGTTATCACCTCCAATGGAGTCGTGGGAATTGTTCTCAATACCTCCGCACACTTCTGCTCCGTACAATCCCTCCTACACCCAGACACCAAGATATCAGTCACCTTGGATAGCTCTTCAGTATTTGGATCCTTGGTATGGGGAAGCAATATTGATCCGCGTTATGGCATGGTCAGGGACATCCCCAACCATATTCAAGTGAAAAAAGGAGAAAAGGTATTTACCTCAGGCTACTCACTCTTCCCTTCAGGCATTCAGGTGGGAGAGATAGTAGAGACAGGCATTACCTCTGGAGAGAGCTTTTTAGATTTAAAGATTAAATTATCAACCAATTTCACCAACCTGCACCATGTATACATCGTCAAAGACCTACTGGTAAAGGAAAAGGCAGAATTGGAAGCATCAAGTGAAGATAATGGGTAAAGTATTTATATATAATATCGTACGTTTTATACTCTTAGTACTATTGCAAATAGCACTCTTTAAAAACGTGGGCTATTACAATATAGCCTCCTTCTACCCTTATATATTAATTATTTTTCTATTGCCGATCGGCATTCCAAATTTACTCTTGTTTACCCTAGCCTTTTTAACTGGCTTGACAATAGATGCCTTCTATGACTCCTTAGGCTTACATGCGGCCGCCTGTGTGGCGCTAGCCTTGTACCGCGTATTCTTTCACAAGGTTACCCTAGAGGTAGACATGCAAGGCTCGTTCAACACCCCTTCCTTAGCTGAGATGGGAACCAAATGGTTCTTATCCTATGTTTTCTTTGGAACCCTGGTACATCATTTCACCTTGTTTATCATTG
The DNA here is from genome assembly GCA_030146225.1 of Sphingobacterium sp. Lineage (GTDB taxonomy): Bacteria > Bacteroidota > Bacteroidia > Sphingobacteriales > Sphingobacteriaceae > Sphingobacterium. Next base: position 2,141 of record JASLCA010000013.1, read on the forward strand.
AGACATTTTCCTTCACAAATTTCCTTTATACGCTGGCTAGCATAATTTTAAGTAGTATATTTACGGTGCTGACTATTCTTTTGATAAGCCTTTTGATCTATAGAAGAAAATCACGTATCAATAATATTTAAAAGACTTTGCGTTCATGAACAACAGTTTTTTTGCCCGAAAATTCGTCATTCAAGGTATTTTTATAGCTATAGCCATAATTATTGTAGCCAGGCTATTCTATATCCAAATTATTGATAAAAGCTACCTGTTGTCAGCCAATAACAATGTTATGCGAAAGGAAGTAATCTTCCCTGCGCGCGGCGTAGTCTTTGACCGCAATGGCAAGGTGCTTGTGCAAAATGAACCAGTCTATGACCTAATGGTAATCCCCAAGGAAGCCAAAGAAATTGATTCCGCCTTGCTCAGTGAGTTGATAGACATTGATCTAGAAGGCTATAGCAAGCGACTCGCAAAAGCACGTTCGCACTCCCCATATAGAGCATCCATCTTTGAGAAGCAGCTTTCATCAGCTACCTATGCCCAATTGCAAGAGCATCTATATAAGTTTCGTGGCTTTTACGTACAAAATAGAACCGTAAGAAATTACCCAGATAGTATTGCAGCCCAGGTATTAGGCTACACCTTGGAAGCAAATGAAAAGGATATTAAGCGCTCAAATGGTTTCTACAGGCCAGGAGATTATATTGGTGCAACGGGGATTGAGCGTTCCTACGAGGACTTGTTGCGTGGGCAGCGTGGGGTTAAAAACCAGATGGTGGATGCGTTAAACCGTCCAAAAGGGGTTTTTATGGAAGGCAAGTACGACACCCTAGCGGTAGCAGGAGACGGCTTAATATCGACTATTGACAAGGATTTACAAGTATTAGCCGAGAAGCTAATGAAAGGCAAGATGGGTTCAATCGTTGCTATAGAACCTTCCACAGGAGAGATCTTAACCTTTGTAAGTAGCCCAGGCTATAATCCAAATCTTATGGTGGGCCGAGAACGCGGCAACAACTATATGAAGTTACTGGAAGATCAGACCAAGCCCATGTTTGTACGTCCTATACAAGCCTACTACCCGCCAGGATCGGTATTTAAAGTAGTAGCAGCCTTAACTGCGCAGCAAGCAGGTGTTATTGATGAACATACCATATTTAACTGTCCAGGAGGCTATAGGTATGG
>JASLCA010000024.1 GCA_030146225.1 Sphingobacterium sp.
GTACAAAGTTCCATTCTCCACCTTCAGTGGAACGCAAGGTAGTCTGCATACGATCCGGCATATCTCCATTTACACGGTTATAGGCTAATCCCCAATCCAGGTCAAGCACAGCATTTACTTTATGCTTCCCCAAAATCTGATTGATAATCAATTGCGTCTGCTCATAGGTTCCTCTTTGAATTAAGCCATTATTTTCCTCAGCCTTATCAATAATATAGCCTGAGAAATTATCCCGATATTGATTTGAGGAGTTAACAAATAAGAAGTTATAGCTTAACTTATGGTTGGCATTTACTTGGTAGTTGGCATTCAACATCCCTGTAGCAGCAGTAGTATAGCTGCTACGTTGCTGTGCCAAGGACTTTAAGGGTGCACCCTGAGCACTAAAGTTACTATTGATACCTTCTCTATAGCCATAGCTATTGGAGAAGTCTGCGATAGCAAACAAGCTTAATCTGCCTTCAGACCCAATCGCATAGGAATTCCCCGCCTTTAGTCCAAAGCTAATCGGAAGCATGGTTTTCTTTTGGTCAACCCAAGAGTTTTGAAAATGATAACTGCCCGTTGCGTCAGCTGGCACCTGATAATTAGAAAATCCCCAATAGTTTGGCCCAGGCTGCATATACAGCTTATCGGTATTCCCCAGCACATTTGTATTAACATTACTTCCCAAGGAAATTTCAAATAGACGATTGCCCTTATAATCTTTGGAAGCGATATCTACACTGGCTCCACCAAAGTCGCCATTTAAGCGGGCATTATGTAGCTTATCTACCCCTACATAATCCACCACATCCGTATTAAATATCTCCAAAGCAATATTCTTTAGATTTGGATTGTTTGCAGGCACTGGCAGGCCATTTAAAGAGGTGGATATATAGCGATCCCCTAGCCCACGCACATAAAGTTGCGTATTGCCTTCTTGTCTTGATACCCCAGCCATATTAGAGACAGCAGATGCGGCATCGGTAATCCCCTTGCGGGAAAGCTCTTCGGAGCCAATCTTTTCCACAGATAATGAAGAAAGGCGGCGTTCATCCAATAAGGCGATCTCACTGGCCTTTTCTCTTCTACGGGTAACCACTACAGCCTCTAGTGTAGCGCTAGCACTTAACATAGAAACCGGCACAAATGCCCAATCTTTTTCTTGTAAATTAAAGGAAGTGGAATCAGGTTGATAGCCCACAAAACTGCAAATCACCGTGTAAGATGTAGACTTGCTCGGTAAATCAATTGAAAACTCACCCTGTTCATTGGTTGAAGATGAATAGTGCGAATTTGAAATCCGGATGCTTACTCCAGGAATAGGTTTAAAAGTTTCTAAATCTAAAACTTTACCCCTTACACCAAATTGTTGTGCCTGTGAAATCGAGACTTGTAAAGTAACAAAGGCAACGATTAGAGCAACATAACAGTTTAACTTGTTCATAGCGTGTTAATATTATGTTGCAATATTATGAGCTAAATATTAGCTGATTATTAACAAGGGGTTACTATTACATCACGGCATCGTTAATAAATTGTTAAGGGCTTTCGTTTGCTTAGCAAAAGCTTCCGTTTTGTATTTTTTTCGTTAATATGCTTGGCCATAACGCAGATTATTCGAACTTCTATAGAATTGTTAGTAATTTGCAGTACATTCTAGAAAATATGATTAACACAGTATTATCTTCTCAAGGTTTAAGTTTTCAGTACAAACAGGCTGCACTTTTATCTTTTCCTGATATACATATTGAAGCAAGTCAACACAGCCTGCTCTTGGGGGATTCGGGGACAGGAAAGACAACCTTGCTACATCTCTTAAGTGGCTTGTCTAAGCCTACTCATGGGCAGGTACATCTCCTTCAACAAGATCTTTATGCCTTAAGTAATACGGAGCGGGATGCCTTTCGCGCGCAAAATCTAGGCTTTATCTTTCAGGAAGCACACCTATTGCGCAACTTAACCGTAATGGAGAATATAAAGCTAGCCCAAAAGCTCGCTAAGAAAGCCGTAGATGAAGCGAGCATCAGTAGCCTGTTGAATAAACTGCAACTACAAGACAAGCTACATAGTCTTCCCAATCAATTAAGTCGGGGGCAGAAACAAAGGGTCGCTATTGCGCGTGCAGTAATCAACAGCCCGAGCCTGATAGTAGCAGATGAGCCTACCGCATCGCTCGATGACAGCAATACCGAACTTGTCTTAAAACTCTTGTTTGACTTAGCCAATGCCTATGGCTCTACCCTGCTTATTGCCACGCATGATAAAAGAATTAAGGATCAATTTAGCAACGCTTACCAACTCTAAATATGAATAATTTACAACTTGTATGGAAGAATTGCACACAGCAATTAGGAACGACCTTGCTCAGCATATTGCTAACGGCATTTGGGATCGCCATACTGTGCGTAATCTATATTACTGCAGATAGCTTTGAAAAGCAACTGACCAATAACAGTAAAAATATTGACTTGGTTGTGGGCGCAAAAGGGAGCCCGCTCCAATTGATTTTGAGCTCCCTCTACCATGTAGACAATCCAACAGGAAATATTGCCTTAGAGGACGCACGTGCCCTAGCCAATAACCCCTTTATCGAGCTTGCTGTACCCATATCTATGGGGGATAACTACAAAGGCCATCGCTTGATTGGTACAGAAGCAAGCTATTTACAACTCTATGATGCAAAAATTGCCTCCGGTGTTCTTTGGAAGAAAAGCTTTGAAGCCGTAATTGGGGCCGATGTAGCACGCAAGCAAGGCTTAAAGCTAGGGGATTCCTTTCATACGGCACATGGTCTAGCAGCTGATGGACATGTACACGATGAACACCCCTTCTTAGTTGTTGGGATTCTAGACAAGTCCAACTCCGTGCTGGACAATCTGATTCTCTGCAACTTGGAAAGTGTATGGGATGTACATGGCATAGCACATGACCACGATCACGATCATGAACACGACCATAAAAACGATCATAAGCATGAGCATGCTGTAGACAATACGAAGCCTGAACAAAAGCAGGCTGCACCTACAAAGGCTATAACTGATAGCTCGCATAATCATAATCATGCACATGAAGAGGATCATAGCCATGATCACGAGCATAACCATGATCATGACCATGAACACAAGCATGAGCATGCAGCTACGCCGAACTCCGCAGCCTTAACAGACACGCTGGAAGAAGAGATCGTTGCGGAGAAGCCCAACGAGTTCTTTATTAAAAACATTGCTGAAGACATGATTGAAAGCCGTGGCGATGAGGTGACTGCTTTATTAATCAAATACAGCTCCCCTGCCGCTATGGGCATAATCCCCCGACTGGTGAATCAAACTACAGATATGCAGGCAGCATCGCCCGCTATTGAGAGTACGCGTTTATTCGCCCTATTAGGCGTTGGCTTGGACTCCTTAGCGATCCTCGCCTACATTATTATGTTTATTGCAGGCCTTAGCATATTTATAAGTCTCTACAATGCCTTAAAGGAACGTAAGTATGATTTAGCCATTATGCGTTCCATGGGGGCCTCTAAAGGAAAGTTATTTAGTCTGGTTATTTTGGAAGGCTTTATTATTACCTTTATCGGGGGATTGATTGGCTTGCTATTAGGGCATCTTGCCTTGTATTTCATTAATCAACAAACCAGTGCAAATGCGGACTTTATTGAAGCCTTTGCCCTCAACAACAAAGAGTTATTCTTAGTACTTATCGCCAGCTGTATTGGTATATTAGCAGCACTACTGCCTGCCATAAAAGCCTATAAAACTTCGATTTCTACGATCCTATCTGATAAATAATATGAAAAAAATAATTATCGCTGCCTTTACACTCGTACTCTCTATAGGTTTTGCACAGGCGCAAATTGGGAGATTTCCAGAAGCCAATATTCCGGACCATACGCCCATGATGAATAAAACCTGGGAAATTATTGATAAGATGATGTACAAGGTAACCTATGAAGGCAATAAGAAGGTATACACGCCAACCTACCCGCCCGCATTAAAAGCTTTAGAAGGAAAGCTAGTAGACTTGCCAGGCTATTTGGTGCCCCTGAATAGTGGCCGCACTCATAGCACCTTTATGCTATCGGTATTGCCGGTAATGCAGTGTATGTTTTGTG
>JASLCA010000138.1 GCA_030146225.1 Sphingobacterium sp.
ACTTGACAGACAAGGGCTATATGGTGATGGATGCCCTAGATATTGCGGGTGAGCTTGCCATACAGGATGTTATGAAGCTATTGGGACAGAAGACAGTTTTTCCTTTATTAAAAAGTTTATTTGACAGTGGATATATCTTAATCTCCGAAGAGATTAAGGATCGTTATAAGCCAAAGCGGAAGTCCTTCCTGTTGTTAAATCCACTGTTTGCAGATGGAATTGGGAAGCAAGAGTTGTTGGAATCCTTGGATAAGGCTCCAAAACAACAGGATGCTGTGCTGGCATTTTTACAATTGCAAAAGACCAGTGCGGATGTGACCAGGCAGGCTATTATGGAGCGTGCAAGTGTTAGTGCAGGGGTGGTCTCAGCCTTGATTGAGAAGGATGTATTTATCCTGCAAGAGCGTGTGGTATCTAGGCTTGGTGGAGAAGATATTGAGATTACTGCCGAATTTCAGCTGAATGCGAAGCAACAGGCTGGCTTGGACTCCATAAATAAGCAGTTTGAAGATAAGGATGTCGTTTTGCTGCATGGGGTTACGGCTTCGGGCAAGACGCAACTCTATATTCGCTTAATTGAAACGGCTATAAATGAAGGGCGAACTGCACTTTACTTACTTCCAGAGATTGCGCTGACGACCCAGATAACAGAGCGTCTTCGCCTGCACTTTGGGGATAAGCTTGGCGTTTATCACTCTAAGTTTAATGATAATGAACGAGCCGAGGTATGGCAAAAGGTGATGAATGGCTCCTTTAAGGTTGTTATCGGCGCACGCTCAGCCGTATTTCTGCCCTTCCAAAAGTTGGGGTTGATTATTGTGGATGAGGAGCATGAAAGCTCTTACAAGCAATATGACCCAGCTCCCCGCTATCAGGCTCGGGATACGGCCATTTACCTCGCTAATATACATCAGGCTAAGGTCCTATTGGGTTCGGCTACGCCTTCTATTGAAAGCTACTACAATGCCAAGGCAAAGAAATATGGCTTGGTGCAATTGCATGAACGCTATGGGGATTCAAAACTGCCTGATATAACGTTGGTGCATATGGCTGAAGAAGGGCGTAAGGGGCAGATGAACGATTATTTTAGCAATCCCCTGCTGCAAGCTATAAAGGATGCAATCGCGCGCAAGGAGCAGGTTATTTTATTTCAAAACCGCAGGGGCTATACCCCCTTTGTGCAATGTCATACCTGTGGCTGGGTGGCTAAATGTGTGAATTGCGATGTAAGTATGACCTATCACAAGGCTACTAATCATCTGCATTGTCACTATTGTGGTCATCATGAGCCACCTATTCAGGTCTGTCCTGCTTGTGGGATGGCCCATATTGAAAACAAGGGCTTTGGAACAGAGCGGATAGAAGAGGAGTTAGAGTTGCTCTTGCCGGATGCGCGATTGGCAAGGTTGGACTTGGATTCGACCAAAGGAAAGTATGGCTTTGATCGGATTATTACGGCCTTTGATGAGCATGAGTATGATATCCTTATTGGCACCCAGATGGTTGCCAAAGGCCTTGACTTTGGTCGAGTGAGTTTGATCGGCATTATTAGTGCCGATGCAATGATTAATTATCCTGACTTCAGGGCATATGAACGTGCCTTTTCACTCTTTTCGCAAGTCGCAGGTAGGGCTGGTAGACGGCAGCAAGCAGGGAAGGTTATTATTCAAACCAATACCCCAAAGCATAGGGTTTTGGAGCAGGTGCTTCAGCATGACTATGAAGGGATGTTTATGACAGAGGTTACCGAGCGTAAAAACTACCAGTATCCACCATTTTATCGGATTATTCGATTGGATGTAAAGCATACGGAGATGGCTTTGACGCAAGATGCTGCTATGCGCTTAGCCAATCTGCTGCGTGTTCACCTAGGCAATAGGGTACTTGGGCCTGAGCCGCCTTTGGTCTCACGTGTCCGCAATTATTATATACAGACCATTACCTTAAAGATAGAAAGAGGGCAGGTAAGCATTGCGAAGGTAAAGGAATTAATTCGGCAGGCGATTACACAGTTTGAGATTGATAAGAGCAATCGTTCGGTGCGGATTGCTATTGATGTTGATCCTTATTAGGGATAGACGCTATTCGGCGTCTATCCAAAGATTATCATTTTTAATGATATCAATCAGCTCATCCAAGGCTTGGGAGGAGCTTACATTTCGTTTCACCACCTCTTTCCCCCGATAGAGTGTAATCTTGTCGGGACCCGCGCCCACGTAGCCGTAGTCTGCATCGGCCATCTCACCTGGGCCATTTACTATACAGCCCATAATAGCAATCTTCAAGCCTTTTAAGTGATTGGTCCGGCTCCGGATCATCTGGGTAGTCTCTTGCAGGTCGAAGAGTGTACGCCCACAGCTTGGACAGGAGATATACTCGGTCTTAGAGATGCGCGAACGGGTGGCTTGTAAAACTCCAAAAGATAGGGAAGCCAACTTGTCAATCGGCGTGGCAGCTGAGTCAATCCATATTCCAGAACCTAAGCCATCAATTAGCAAAGCGCCCAAGTCAGTGCCTGCATAAAGCTGTAGCTTGGATAAAGGCTCTTCAGGATTCATAATCTCGCCTACTGGGCCAGAGAATTCTGCGCTTGGGTATGTTCTTTTTATAATAACAGGAATCCGTAGCCCAATGGATTGCAGGTTGTTGAAAAACTGACGTTGATCAGCCATTCCATGCAGATGAGTTGTCTCCAAGAGGAAGATAACTGTTTTATCCAGTTGTAACTTGGCAAAGGCTTCACTAGTAAGATCTGTATTGTGGATGCGCAGGAGATTTAAAGCTGGGTCCTTTATCGTCGCTTCATTAAACTCAGCAAGGGTATAAACAGGGTGTTTATTTCCCTTGTCAGTCAATGACAACCAAGTCGCATGTTCATACAAGACCTTTAAGTTGCCAGGAAGTGTGAACGATGGTAGGTTATTGCCTAGGTATACAAAGTCTACCGATTGATCGCCCATATGATACTTGTCATTGAGCACATCATAACGATAGCCCACTGCGGACAGAATAAAGGGGTCTTTGAGATTTTCCTGGGAAATGTCTATAATTACTCTAGGGACTAAGGAACCTCCCACAAAGGTGTTTACTTCATCTGCCTCATAGGGGCTAGTCTGGGTATGACCTGCTATATTTAAGATTTCATCTTTGGGGCTCGCATAAATAGCCTGCTGACGCTTGCTGTAGCGATTAACTAAAGCAATGGCTACAGGAGCTTCCTTCTCGGGCTCCTCGGTTAAGGAAACGCGGACAGTGTCACCGAGTCCATCTTCCAACAAGGTGCCTATGCCTACCGCAGATTTAATACGTCCATCCTCTCCATCTCCAGCTTCTGTAACGCCTAGATGCAGGGGATAGTTCATGTTTTCGCTTTGCATCTTTTCTACCAGCATCCTATAGGCCTTTACCATTACCTGTGGATTGGAGGACTTCATCGAGACCACCAAGTTATAGTAATTAAGATCCTCACAGATGCGGATAAACTCTAAGGCCGATTCGACCATCCCTTCAGGGGTGTCCCCATAACGACTCATAATGCGATCCGACAAGGAGCCGTGATTGGTGCCGATACGCATCGCTGTTCCATAGGATTTGCAGATGTTGACAAGCGGGGCAAATTTTTTATAGATACGATCCAGCTCACCTTGATATTCTAGGTCCGTGTAATCGATTTGATCAAATTTTTTCTTGTCCGCATAATTGCCTGGGTTAATGCGCACTTTTTCTACCAAGCGTGCCGCAACCTCAGCTGCATTGGGCGTAAAATGAATATCCGCTACTAAGGGAACTGTATAGCCACGTGCGCGTAATTCCTTTTTAATATTAGCTAGGTTTTCAGCCTCTTTCATGCTCGGAGCGGTGATACGTACGTATTCACAGCCGGCCTCCACCATACGTATAGTCTGCTCTACGGAACCCATGGTATCCATGGTGTCTATAGTGGTCATACTCTGTATGCGTATGGGATTGTTGCCTCCCATTGGTAAATCTCCGATTGTGACCTCACGCGTTAAGTATCGACTATATGATGTCTTCGAGTTGCAGTAAGTTCCAGGTAGTAAAATTGCTTTTTCAGTCTCCATTTGTACCCACAAAGTTAGGTATTTTTTTCTGAAAGCTAGGATTTGGAGAAAGGAGTGAAGGGGCATTTTTTAGGGCTTATGCTTGTTGATCCAGCATAAGCCCTACTCTTATTTAATAGCGGCTAATAGAAAAGGTATTTGCTGCACCTTCTATATTGATTTCATATTTATGCGTTGCTTGATCGTAGCCTGCTGTTTTGGCTACCCCATTGCTATTGCTTTCGAATCCATCAAAGCTATTACTGGATAAAATAGAAGTATATTTAACCATAATTGCAGCTTGCTTTGGAATTTGTAAGTTTATGGTGGAAGCTCCCGTAGCAATATCCACCTTTGCAAGCTCAATTTTTGGGCTACCCAGCTTTAAACGCAGGGTGCTTGCACCTGTATTTATTTCCAGCTTATTAAAGCTGGTGCTAGACAGATCTCCATTTATGGTCGCGGCGCCATAATTAAGCTCCAAATCCCATAGTATATCTCGGTGTAGGTTAATATTAACGGTTCCTGTTTTCTTCCGACTTTTTCCTACGGGCTTAGCATTTATAGTAACTTTCTGGGGCTTACTTGAAGTTTCAGTTTCTAGATACAGCCCAATTCTCTTGTCTGGGCTAATGGCTTCTACCAATTGCTCCGTGCCATCGGCTTGTAGGTTGAATGAGCCTGCTCCTCCATTGAGTTCAAACTTAGCTGTACGCTGTGTGCTATCGTAGGGGCTGCTAACGGTGCTTACCAGCTTGTGGGTATCGTCTCCATCTGTCCAAGTCGTGGTTCGATTGTTAAAGATGGTTTCTCGCCAGTCCGTAGACTGGGTGCTTAGGCCAACATACAAGATCCAGCTCAAAAAGATAACATTGCATCCTATCTTAATATAGGTGCTGTAGGCTTTGTTCTGTACCATTAGGTTGATGCCTAGAATAACGACAAGCAATGGCCAGTACTTTAGGGTTGCCCATACATTAAAGTCTATTATAGCTAAATTGGATAACAAAAGGATTAAGCCTATAAAGACAAACCAGATTCCTGCGGTTATTTTATTTTCCATGCTTTTAAATTCTATGTAAATATAAAGCTCAAAAGTATAAGATACTAATTGTATAGCAAACCACTTTTAGGTTATTTTGTTATTATAGTCGGTGAAATAAACCTTTACATCGGTGAACTTTCCTAGGCTTATGCGTATATTGCGATAGTGTTTAACAATAATAGCGATCATTTTTATGATATTCCATCATTTTGGTAAGTATGTTCTGTTGTTGAAGAGCGTTTTTAAACGGCCTGAGAAGTGGAGAATTTATTTAAAAGAGATTTTCCATGAAATGAATGAGATAGGTATTGGCTCGTTTGGGCTTATCTTTATTATTTCAACTTTTATAGGTGCGGTAATGACCCTTCAAATTGCCTTTCAGTTGGTTTCAGACTTGATTCCTAGCAATGTTATCGGTCAGATTAATCGGGATTCCAATATTTTGGAGTTGGGACCGACTATTTCGGCTTTGGTATTAATGGGCAAGGTGGGCTCTTCCATCTCCTCCCAAATAGGCTCCATGCGGGTCACCGAGCAGATTGATGCTTTAGAGATTATGGGTATTAATGCACCGGGCTACTTAATCTTGCCTAAGATTGTTGCAGGGGTTATTATGATGCCTGTCTTGGTTATTATAGCCATCTTTTGTGCGATTTGTGGGGGTCTAATTGGCGGTTCCTTAGCGGGAGCTGTTGCGCCTTCGGATTATATTCAAGGTATTCAAGGAGGCTTTAATGGCTTTACGGTCGTGGTGGCATTGGCTAAGGCTTTTATCTTTGGTTTTATTATTACCTCCGTTCCTGCTTATAAGGGTTTTTATGTGCGTGGCGGAGCTTTAGAGGTTGGACAAGCCGGAACACAAGCGGTGGTTATCGGTTGTATCTCCATTCTTGTCTGCGATTATATTATTACTGCATTGATGTTATAAGGATGATTGAAATACAAAATATTCACAAATCATTTGGGGATAACGATGTTCTTAAGGGCATTGATGCTTCTTTTGAACCAGGGACAGTGAGTTTGATTATTGGGGGATCTGGCTCTGGCAAGAGTACCCTACTCAAGTGTATTGTTGGTCTGCATGAACCCGAGCAAGGGAATGTGTATTTTGATAAGCAGGAGTTTACCGGTATGAATACAGCGGAACGGGTAGAGATTCGTCGTCAGATTGGGATGCTCTTTCAAAACTCAGCCCTGTTTGACTCGATGACCGTTGAGCAGAATATCCTCTTCGGCTTGGATATGTTTACCAATATGAGCAAGGAAGAGAAGCGAGAGCGGGCCAATTTCTGCCTGGATCGGGTGAATCTTAAAAATACCAATAATTTATATCCGGCTGAGCTTTCAGGCGGAATGAAAAAGCGTGTTGGCATTGCTAGGGCTATTAGCATGAATCCAAAATATCTTTTTTGTGATGAACCCAACTCCGGCTTAGATCCGGCAACAGCCATCTTAATTGATGAACTTATTCAAGAATTAACCGAGGAGTTTCAGTGTACAACCATTGTGGTAACCCACGATATGAACTCCGTAATGGGTATTGGGGATTATATCCTATTCTTGTATAAGGGGCAGAAGTTTTGGGAAGGCTCTAATAAGGATATGCTAAAGTCTGACAATCAAGAATTGAATGACTTTGTCTTTGCCAGCCCACTTATGAAGGCTGCGCGCGACAGCATAAAATAAAATGATGTATCTTTGCTGCAAATTTTAAAACATTGTCTACAACTACGCAAATACAACTGCTTACGCCACAACATTGGAAAGATTATGAATTAATCGACTGTGGTGATTTTGAAAAGCTTGAACGCTTTGGGGATATTACCCTTATCCGTCCAGAGCCGCAGGCTGTTTGGCCTAAAACACTGAGCGAGCAAGAATGGGTTAAACGCCATGATATTAAATTTAAGGGCCGCTCGGCAACCTCTGGCGAATGGTTAAAGAAAAATCCAAAGATTCAGGATAGATGGCATATCTCTTATAAGAATAAGGATGCTGCTATTAAGTTCCGTTTGGGCTTGACCTCTTTTAAGCATGTGGGGATATTTCCTGAACAAGCGGTTAACTGGGATTATATTGCGGAGTCCGTAAAGACCTTTGAGACGGAGAAGCCAAAGGTGCTAAACCTCTTTGCCTATACTGGGGGCGCTTCCCTAATTGCGAAAGCTGCTGGTGCGGATACCACCCATGTGGACTCTATCAAGCAGGTTGTGAGTTGGGCTAATGAAAATCAGGAGATTTCGGAATTGGATAATATCCGTTGGGTAGTGGAAGATGCGCTTAAGTTTGTTAAAAGAGAGCTTAAACGTGGAAATACCTATAATGGTATTATTCTGGATCCGCCAGCCTATGGACATGGACCCAAGGGGGAGAAGTGGAAGTTGGAAGATCATATTATGGAGATGATGACAGATGTTGTACAATTGTTGGATCCTAAGGAGCACTTCTTAATCTTAAATACTTATTCGCTCGGTTTCTCGTCGGTGATCGTAGAAAATCTTATTCGGACTTCTTTCCCGCAAGTAGAAAACCTTGAAATTGGGGAGTTGTATCTGCAAGCTACCGCAGGTCCTAAATTGCCTTTAGGCGTTTTTGGGAAGTTTAGAAAATTTGCAAAATAAAATTCCAGCTATATAGCTATACAGACCTTCCCTTACGGAAGGTCTTTTTTATTGTAGACAAGTCTAGTTCTTCTTGTGCAGCAAGAGGGGCTCGGGCAGCTTGACCTAGCAAAAGTGCTCCCTTTTTGAATGGGCTTTACCTGTTGACAGCCTGCTGCTTAGGGGGATTTTAACAAGCACTTGACAAATGACTGATCTTTATCGGATTAAATTGGCTAATTTTGCCGCTTTGGGCCTTGAAATCGTAATTATTGTACCCTGAGCGAAGGGAAGGGCTGTATTTATTCGAATCTTATCGTATTATGATTGCTGACATAGAAGACAAGGAGATAAAGCAAATTTATCGAACCTCCATTATACAACAGACCTCATATTGGTCTGAAGTAAAGAAGCTGCAAGGGGTGGACTCCAAGGCTTTTAACTTTAAGGCGAAGTCCGCTGACCTATTTTCGGGCACGCAGGATGAGAGTTATTTTGTGGGGGATCTCTTGATTTTAATCCAAAGCTTGGATGCAGAGTCATGTATTGCCTATGTTCCTTATGGTCCCGAAATTGAGCCTGCCGAAGAGAGTCAGGGTTATTTCTTGGAGCAGCTGTCGGAGAGTTTACGTTCCTTCTTGCCTAAGAACTGTATTATGATTCGCTATGATCTTTCTTGGGAGTCTCACTGGGCTAAGGATGAGGATTGCTATGACTTACATGGCAATTGGCTTGGGGTTCCAGATAAGAAGATTCAGGAGATTCGTTTAAACTTTAATACCGAGCATTGGAATCTGAAAAAGGCCAATACGGATATCCTTCCCTCCAATACTATCTTTATGGATCTAAAGAAGGATGCTGATGTGCTTTTGGGCGAGATGAAGTCCAAGACGCGCTATAATATACACCTTTCTAAACGGAAGGGCGTACAGGTGCGCTCTTTGGGCATGGAGAGCTTAGCCATTTGGTATGAGCTCTATAGACAGACGGCGGCAAGGAATAACTTTTTCCTGCATGACATCTCTTACTTTAAGATTGTATTGTCGGCCAAGGCCAATGATACCCTTTCCCCAGCGGATGTTTATTTATTAGTAGCTGAAGTAGATGGCATGCCTTTGTCGGCGATGTTTCTAGTTGTTTCAGCAAATAGAGGTACCTATCTTTATGGTGCTTCTGCTACGGACAATAGAAATTACATGGCCAGTTATGCCCTACAATGGCGTGCTATGGAGATCGCAAAAGAAAAAGGCTGTACCGAGTATGACTTCTTTGGGATTGCTCCACAGGCAGATCCTTCCCATCCTATGTATGGATTGTACCGCTTTAAGTCAGGCTTTGGGGGCACCGTTTACCATCGCTTAGGCTGCTGGGATTATCCCTTGGATAAGGATAAATACAAGTATTATATTTCTATGGAATTTAAGAACCAAAGCTATCACTTGAGTTAATGATTTTGATTAAAAGCGGAGCTATTCTTTCCGTGTTTTACTGATATATATGCCCCATGTTAATTCTGCATTAACATGGGGCATCTTTTATGGTAATAACATCAAAGTGCCAGCTTGATGTTTGGCTTAATCTTTATGCCTTATGATCAATATCCAATTGATACTTCAAAAGCAGACCACTGAGGTTGGTGAGGGCGAACTTTGCCTTCTTCAACTTGTTTTGCTCGGGGTCTATGCCAAAGTTCCTTGCGGTCTTAAAGTTTACCTTTTCTAGATTACTGTTGACAAAGGTAGCGCCCGAGAGGTCCGAATTTTCAAATGTGGAATTAGCTAGATCTGCATTGGAAAAGTCCACTTCTTTCATGGAACAGTTTTCAAAGCGTGTGCTTTTTAGTTTTAAGCCATAGAAGACACTGTAATCTAGGTTGCAGGCGTCAAAGTCAAAGGAGTACATAAAAGGATTACACCTGCTAAAGTCCACGCCTAGCACCTTGCAGGCTTTAAACTTGCTGTTGCTAAGGCCAGTTCCATCCAGCTTGACCATAGAAAAGTTGCAGGCTTCAAAGCTGCAATCTTCAAAGCTATTGTCGCGTAGATCGCTGTCGCTAAAGTCACAATTTAGAAAGCTGCAGTTTATAAACTCACGATCCCTAAGCACATTTTCAGCGTAGTTAACATTTGTAAATACTTTATCCTGATGACTAACTATCTCTCCCATATAAATACCGCTAAAATTTCGTCTGATTAAGTTTAAGGACGAAAAGACCAAGCGCAAATATAGCCATCTTCGGATGGGCTTTTGAATCTTTGTGAATTATTTGCCCAGGCGCTAAAGGCGGCTAGCTATTAGCTTGTGTATCTGCGATAGTGGCTACCCTGGGCGCTTTTACTTGCCTGTGTAACATAAGTGACAGAAAGTTGTTATTTAATAAAGCATCTTTGTGTATAATAAAAGATAACAGTATGGAATGGTTAATGAATCCCTGGCCTTGGTATATAGGCGGAAGCTTGGTAGCCTTGGTAATGGTTGCCTTAATAATCTTAGGAAAGACCTTTGGCTTCTCCTCAAACTTTAGAGTGATGTGTGCGGCAATGGGGGCTGGTAAGTCGGCTAGCTTCTTTCGTTTTGACTGGCGCGCCCAACAGTGGAACCTGTTGTTTCTAGTAGGAACCGTATTAGGTGGTTTTCTGTCGGTGCAGTTTCTTTCCAATGGCACGCCACCTGAGTTGGCGGATGCCACAGTGAAGCGACTTGAGGAGCTCGGTATTTTCAGTGCAGGCACTAGCTATTTACCTACAGAGTTATTTGGCGAATGGAGCCTGCGTAATCTTGGCATTTGGTCTATAGGGGGATTAATGATTGGCTTTGGCACCCGCTACGCAGGTGGCTGTACCTCTGGTCATGCTATTTCTGGCTTAAGCAATTTGCAATGGCCATCCCTTGTAGCTGTAATAGGCTTCTTTATAGGTGGACTGTTTATGGTACATCTCATCTTCCCGATGTTGTTTCAGGGATAGCAGTCAGATTGTTGATAAATTAAAGGTATTATAAGATGAAAAGATTATTATATATATTACTAGGAGTGGTATTTGGGATGGCCATGTACAAGGCTGAGGCTGCTTCCTGGTTTAGGATTTTTGAGATGTTCAATTTCCAATCCATACACATGTATGGCTTTATGGCCTCCGCCCTGCTGATTGGAGTGATTGCTGTGCAATGGATCAAAAGAACGCAAGCGAAGGATGTGGATGGACAAGCGATTGTGATTGCGCCTAAAAGTAAAACAATTGCGCGCTATTTGATTGGTGGGGTATTCTTTGGCATGGGATGGGCTTTAGTCGGCGCTTGCCCTGGGCCCGTGTTTGCACTGATAGGAGCAGGGGTGATGCCTATGTTAGTTGTGGCATTATTTGCCCTACTAGGGACTTACATCTATGGCTTGCTTAAAGATAAATTGCCACATTAGGGCTTAGATTGTTATTTTTGAGCGTAAGGGGGCATAAGCGCTCTAAATTGAATTTTAAATGTTAAAAATAACCCTATGTTGATAGGTTTTTTACTCGCAATAGCTGTTGGGGCCACCTTAGGACTTGTAGGTTCTGGGGGCACCATCTTGACGGTTCCTATATTGGTTTACGTAATGGGAGTAGAGCCTATGTTGGCCACCACCTATTCACTCTTTGCCATCGGCATTACTTCGCTGGTAGGTTCTGTAAAGGGCTTTATGGCGAAAGAAGTGGATGTGGAAAAGGTTGTAACATTTGGGATTCCATCCTTATTGATGGTCTTTTTAACTCGCTCTTACCTGTTGCCATTGGTCCCTGAAGTTATACATATTGGGGAGTTGGCGATTGAGCAATCTTTACTCCTTATGGTGCTTTTTGCGATGGTAATGCTCGCATCCTCCTGGTCCATGATCAAGGAGTCCGAGAAATTACCGGCTGCTGGAAAGCCTATACCCCTAGGGGCTGTGGTTGGTCAAGGGCTATTGGTGGGCTTGATTACGGGGGTAGTAGGTGCTGGTGGTGGGTTTTTAATTATACCTGCCTTGGTAAACTTTTATAGGATGCCGATTAAGCAAGCGGTCTCTACATCCCTGGTAATTATTACCGTAAACTCCCTTTTTGGGGTTGTTGGGGATGCAGCTCGATTTGTGGCTTTTGATTGGACCCTTATCCTAGGCTATACGGCTTGTGCTGTGCTGGGGATTTTTATAGGCTTTGGCTTGTCCAATAAGATGAATGGTCAGCATCTCAAAAAGATGTTTGGGTATTTGATACTCCTTATGGGATTATATATACTGCTTAAGGAGTTGGTCTTAAGCTAATTGCATAAGTGGGTTGTGGTTATTAAATTAGATGTTAAACTAAAAGAATTACAATATGTTTTTTCAACAAGTGTACGATAAAACCTTAGCACAAGGAAGCTATTTTATAGGCTGTCAAGCCAGAAATGTAGCTATAGTAATTGATGCTAAAAGAGATATTGATACCTATCTTGAGCTAGCAAAGCGTAATAATATGCGTATCACACATGTAGCGGAGACGCATATACATGCTGATTTCCTAGCAGGTACTCGGGAATTGGCTGCGGTGACTGGTGCTAAAATGTATCTTTCAGATGAGGGTGGTCCAGATTGGCAGTATGAGTTTGCACATGAAGGCTTAAAGGATGGGGATAAGATACAGGTGGGCAATTTAAGTCTGGAGGTCATGCATACCCCCGGACATACCCCTGAGAGCATAAGCTTTCTGTTGCGGGACCATCCGGCATCCGAGGAGCCTGTAATGATATTTACTGGAGACTTTGTCTTTGTGGGGGATATTGGAAGACCCGACTTATTAGAGGAGGCGGCAGGTCTTGTGGGCAGTAAGGAAGCGGGGGCTGCGCAGATGTTCGCATCCCTAAAGAAGTTTAGGGCGCTCCCTGACTATATACAGTTATGGCCTGGACATGGTGCCGGCTCTGCTTGTGGCAAGGCTTTAGGGGCTGTGCCCAGTAGCACAGTGGGCTATGAGAAGATTAGAAACTGGGCTTTTCAGTTTGGAGATGATTATCCAGCTTTTAGGGACTACTTGCTCAGCGATCAGCCTGAGGCGCCTACTTATTTTGCTACGATGAAAAGGCTTAATAAAGTAGCTAGGCCATTGCTGATAGCTGTTCCTGAGCATCCTTCTTTGAACCTGACGGAAGTGCTTAAGAAGGGTACTTATAGACTTTTAGATGCGCGTCATAAGGATAAGTTTGCGGCGGGGCATGTGAAAGGCGCTCTAAATATCCAACATAATAATGCGATGGCGGGTTGGGCAGGCTGGATGTTGTCTTATACAGATAACTTGGTCATTATTGCCTCTGTGGAGGAAAAGGCAGAGATTACGCGTAAGCTGATGCGCATAGGCATGGATAATATTGCCGGCTTTGTACATGATCTTTCAGAAGTGGACTTGCTGGAGACCAAGCTTATAGATGCGGAAGGGGTTGCTGCATTAAAAGATAAAGAAGGCTATCAGCTGTTGGACGTGCGCGCCAAGAGCGAGTATGATGAAGCCCATATTCCAGGTGCATTGCATCTTTTTACGGGCTATCTACCCAAGGTTGATCTCTCAGATTTAAAGTCTAAAAACTTGATTATCCAATGTCAATCGGGAGATAGGGCGACTATAGCTTATTCTTACTTGGAAAGTCAAGGCTTTGAAAATATTATGAATTATGCTGGAAGCTTTTTAGATTGGAAGGCTAAAGGCATGCAAACCACTAGGTAATCTATGCAGCTTATTCAAGAGGCTTTTGCGGGGATCTTTGAGCCAAACTTAATTGAAGAGCTTGAGCAGGTCGCAAATGTGCGTAAATATCAGGCGGGCGAGGTAATTGTGGACTTTGGTCAAGCCGTCAAGCGGATGCCCTTGTTGTTGCAGGGAGCTATTAAGATTGTACGCCTTGATGAGGACGAGGGCGAGCTACTGCTTTATTATCTAGCCAAAGGGGAGACCTGCACCATGTCTATTGCCTGTTGCATGGAGGATAAGAAGAGTGAAATTCGTGCCGTGGCTGAGCTAGAAACCTATGTGGCTATGCTGCCAAATGTTTATATGGATATATGGATGGCTAAGTATGCCTCTTGGCGGAGCTTTATTATGAATAGCTATTCGGAGCGTATGAATGAGATGCTCCAAGCCATTGATAGCTTAGCCTTTTCAAATATGGAGGAACGCATCCTCAACTACCTTAAAGAGAAGACTAAGCTGTTGGACGAGCGTATGCTTACGGTCACCCACCAACAGGTGGCCACAGCGCTTAACACATCCCGGGTGGTGGTCTCTAGGCTCCTTAAAAAGCTAGAGAATGAAGATAAGATTGTCTTACTCCGCAATGAAATTCGCCTGCTTATCTAGCAGGCTTTTTTAATTTAAAACTGGCCGGAATTAAGCGCAATTCTGAGGATGTACAGGATTAAGGGATAGCCTCGTAAGCTGTAAAGGGCTGTTTAGGCTCATAATAATTCCAGATGCTATTGGCTATCTTGCGGGTCAGGACTTCGGCTTCATTTGCTGCGGTCCAGCTTTGATCCTTATTGTTTTTAGTCAATACCGTAAACACATAATCGCCCGAGGGCGCATTGACATAGACTACCTCGCCTCTAGCATCGTCCACAGATCCAGTCTTAGCGGCCGTTGCGATATGTGCAGGCATCTGGGACAAGGAACGTTCATTATAGAATTGATTTTTAAGGTATCTGTACATCTTGTCCGAGAGTCTGGGGGTAAATACCTGACCTGAACGTATTAGATGCATAAGGCTGGCCATTTCTCTAGGGGTAGTCTGTCCCCAGCCATAGACCTTCCAGAGCTGCTCTCTACCTTGGGTTCTAGAGTTTACCTTGGTGTTTACAAGGCCTAGCTGGTCCATTACCTTATTGATTTCAGCCCCCCCACCTGCAAGCTCCTGATTCCAAAGGGAGGTCACATTGTCACTGTAGGTCAGCATTAAAGATATCATGGTAGATAGGTCCGTCTGGGCGCTATCTTTATAGAATTGCATCAAGCCCGAACCTCCGTAATAATATTTACTATTGTAGTTATAGGACTGGTTGAGTTGCAGTTGATTTTGTGCTATTTTATTAAATACACCTACCAAGATAGGTACTTTCACAATGCTGGCGGTTGGGAAAATACTGTCAGCAGCAATATTTACCTGGCTGTTTTTTTTGAAATGTTGAACATATATGCCGATGTCACCTTGAAAATCTTTACTTACTTCTTGCAGGATCTGCGTAAGCTTTTTATCAATTTTCTGTGCCATTATCGTGCTGCTTAAGCCGCCTATAAGGATTAGGGTTGTCAGGACTTTTTTCATTAGCTAGTAGTTTATGCGGCCTAAGGTAGTAAAAGGATTGCTAGAAATAAAAAATGCCTTGATTTCGTCAGGGCATTTTTGTGTTTCTTTGCTATAGGCTTTTTAAATCATCCAACGGAAGATGCTGGCACCCCAAGAGAAGCCTGCGCCAAAAGCAGTGAGCATAACCAAGTCGCCAGATTTAAGCTGCTTGACATTTTCCCATATACACAAGGGGATCGTAGCTGCTATGGTATTTCCTAGGTATTCAATATTGCTTAGTGTTTTGCCTTCGGCAATATTTATTGATCGGCCTACAGCATCAATAATACGCTGATTGGCTTGATGTGGAACTAACCACTTGATGTCGTCAATAGAAAGGTTGTTTCGACGTAATACATGGTTGCATGCATCGCTCATCGATTGTACCGCATGCTTGAATACAGTCTTGCCATCCTGTTTTAAGAATCTTCTTTCAGAAAGTAAACTGTTTGCATCCCAAGGGTATTGAGAGCCCCCAGCCTCAATGGTCAGGAAGGACTTGCCAGAGCCATTGCTTCGGAGGTAAGCATCCATAATGCCACCCTCTTGAGAAGGTTCTAGCCATACCACGCCTGCTCCATCTCCAAAAAGGATATTAGTGGAACGGTCGCTAGGGTCTACAAAAGGACTGATATTGTCAGCGCCTACGATAAGGATGTTTTTATAACGACCTGTTTCTACTAGGGATGCACCCAAGTCTAATGCATATAAAAAGCCAGAGCAAGCTGCATTGACATCAAATGCCCACACATCCTTCAGGCCTAGCTTTTCCGCAATTATATTAGCGGTGGCTGGCATAGGCATGTCAGGGGTAGAGGTAGCCACAAGAATAGCATCTACATCCAGTAGGTTTTTTCCGAATTCGGAAGCAAGATTCTGAATTGCACGAACGGCCATATCGGAAGTCGCTAACTCTTCTTCTAATATCCTCCGTTCTTTAATACCAGTACGCTTTATAATCCATTCATCGGAAGTATCGCACACCTGCTCTAAGTCAAAGTTTGTGCGCTTCTTCTGAGGGATATATCCGCCAACTGCTGTTATTGCTGCAAATACTTTGTTTGGTAAATCTACACTCATAAAATATGGTTATCATTTATTCCCTACAAAGCATAACACATCTCTTCAGGGGTATACAATGTAGAGCCTTTACAAAGGCTTAATTTAAAGGTGCAAAAATACGATTATTTGTGGCTATATGGCGGCTTATTTCCGTTAATGTGACAAAATAGTTACTAAATAATTAAATATTTCGATTTAACGATTCTCAACCTTCGTTTTTGCAAGAAAATTACTGTTTTTTGAAATTAAATTCTGCAGATCTGCTGTTTAATAAAACCTACTTGGATTCCTGTAGGTTGTTTCTAGGAGAGTTTATTGCGAATGGCTGCCTTCAAAAAAGCATAAAGATGAACAATGCCTGCTAGCTCTGTAGTAGGCATTGTTCAATATTACTTATTCGTGACCAGCTTCACCGTCGATGCCATGTGCATGACCGTGTGCTAATTCTTCTTCCGTAGCAGGACGGATAGCTAGAATTTCAATGTCAAAGCTTAATGTTTTTCCAGCCATAGGGTGGTTTAAATCAGCTACAACAACCTCTGGACTAACTTCTACAACAACAGCACGGAATTGATTTCCTTCGTTATCTTGCAAAGGGATAGTTTCTCCTACTGGTGGAAAACCAGTTTCTTTAAACATTTCAGCAGGTAGTTGTGCCATTGCACGTTCGTCTTTTTCACCGTAAGCGTCATTAGCTGTCAATGTAAAAGAACCTTTGTCACCAGCGTTGAAGGAAGCGATGTTCTCCTCAAATTTAGGAAGCATCATGCCAACACCATATAAGAATGTCAAAGGGTTTTCGTTAGTTGTTTGTTCCACGAAAGTGCGCTCACCGTTTTCTTCAACGATATGAAGGGTGTAATTCAAGGCAACTACGTTGTTGATTTCTATAGCCATTTTACTGTTTTTGTTGTGGGTTATCCCCGTTATTATTTATTAATTCAATTATTTTGGCAATCGAACCTTGTGGTAGACTGCAAGTTTTATTCTTGCAAAGGTAGGCTTTTGCATCCAAACCTGCTTTATCCTTTAGCAATGGAAGTGTACTTTTTGTTCCGCCCATCACAATTTTATTAGGAATATAGTCCTTGTGAAGCGCTGAGCGCCATTTAAGTGCATCTTTTCCTGTTATGGCAATTTCATTAACGCCATAAATATGTTCCAAAAGCTGGATGGCCCAATTCGAATAGGCTGAGCCATATTGTTGAATATGTGGAAAGACATTGGCAAATACCTGATCTGCAATCGCCGTATAGCTGGCTTTGTCTAGCATTTCACCTAGCTTATACAGCAGGCGCACCATACTGGATGAGGAAGAGGGGATTACATTGTCCATAATCTCACTCTTACGTGCGATTAATTCCTCCGCATGCGTTGCGGTATAGTAAAAGGTTTGGTGCGTCTGGTCATAGAATAGCGCTATTGCCTTTGCTGCCAATGCATCGGCCTTATATAGCCATTCCTCCTCAAACGTTGCTTCGTACAAGGCTAGGAAGGCAAGGGCTGTAAAGGCATAATCATCCAAGAAGGCTAAAATATAGCGCTCATTACTTGTTCTTTGATGTAACAACTCCGCCTTGAAGACACATTCCTTTTGAATAAACGCAGCGGTATCTATAGCTTGTACTAGGTAACTAGCCTCTCCAAATGCATTGTAGGCATCTACAAGTCCCGTAACCATCAGGGCATTCCAGCTTGTTAATTGCTTGTCGTCCAAGCCTGGGCGAACCCGCTTTTCGCGGTACTGTAGTAATTTTTGTTTTGCTTCAAAGAGGTACTCTTCCCATTCAGCTGCTGAAAAGCCAGCTTCCTGCGCGAGTTGATCCGCATTCATATTACAGTTTAAGACATTGGTATGTTCTTCCTGCCAGTTGCCCGATGCTGTAATGTTGAAATAATGTTTAAAAAGTACGGCATCCTCTCCTAATACGCTATCAAATTCACTTTCATCAAAGCTGTAGAACTTGCCTTCCACACCTTCGCTGTCCGCATCTAAAGCCGCGTAGAAGCCTCCATTTGGATCGCGCATTTCTCGTTGTGCCCAGGCGATAGTCTCCGCTACAACACGCTTATACTTTAGATTGGGGGATTGTTGATAAGCTTCACTATAGAGGGAGATTAGCTGAGCATTGTCGTAAAGCATCTTTTCAAAATGCGGTACATGCCAAGCCTCATCTACCGCATAGCGGGCAAAGCCTCCTGCCACCTGATCGTAGATGCCCCCATTGGCAATCTTTTCAAGTGTAAAATGTAGGTGGTCTAAGACTTTTTTGTCTCCTGCTAAGACTCCATAGCGCAAGAAGAAAAGCCAGTTATTTGGTAATGGAAATTTTGGAGCTCGGTTATAGCCACCCTCTTCTGAATCAAATTGCGCCTGCCAAGGAGTGACTACGGCAGTTAAGTCGCGCTTTGTATAGGCTTCTGGGATAGGGCTGATGGGGAGGTTTTCCGCCTTGCGAATGCCATTGCTGAGGCGTTCGGCATAATCAATAGCGACCTGCGGAGTTTCTTCCCACATCCGGGCTATTTGCAACAATACATCCTGCCAATCCTTTGGCTTAAAGTAGGTGCCACCATAGATCGGGCGGCCATCTGGCAGGCAGATGCAGTGTAAGGGCCAGCCTCCAGCATTGGTCATTAATTGCACGGCTATCATATAGATTTGATCTATGTCCGGACGTTCTTCACGATCCACCTTAATGGGTACGTAAAAGGTATTCATGGTTTGGGCAATCGCTTCGTCTTCAAAGCTTTCTCGCTCCATAACATGGCACCAATGGCATGCCGAATAGCCGATGCTGACTAGTATCAATTTGTTTTCCGCTTTCGCTTTAGCTAATGCTTCCGCCGTCCAGGGCATCCAATCCACTGGATTGTTTGCATGCTGTTTTAGGTAGGGGGAAGTCTCGTATTGCAGTTTATTTGCCATCGTATACGAAGATACGTATTCAGGGATAAAAACCTACCTGAGCTTGGGCATTTCCTGAGTAGAAAATCCTCTTTAAAGATTTTTAGGGAATAAAATCTCTTCTAAATAAGCCGTATTAGCCGATGCTAAGGAAAAGCCAATCCCTGCTTCTAAGTTGAGGCAAGCAATATTCGCTGTGCCCAAGTTGATGCTATCAATTGTGAGGTAATTGATTAAGTCAGATAGGCCAGGGTTGTGCCCGAAAAGGATAAGCGCTGTATGTTTTTCAGGGATATCATTTATGATTTTAAGGAGCTCTAGGTAGTGGGCTTCATAAATATTTTCTGCTAGAATAAGTTCCTGTCCTGACCAGGCTAATGCCTCGCAAAAGAGTTCTGCCGTTTCTTGCGCCCTATTTGCTGTGGACGAGATGATTATCGGGTTGATTAAGGGCTGTTTGCTTAATCGGTTGGCCAGCAAGATGGCGCTTTGCTTCGCTTCTTGTATGCCCTTCTCAGTCAGCTTGCGCTTAAAATCCACCTGATTATTTCTGGGCCTTTCAGCCGCTGCATGGCGTATAATGTATAGTCTTTTCATAAGGGATATACACAAAGATAAAAGAATATTTTAAACGCCACTTTCTCCCACTTTTTTAAGATTTTATTGATAAACAGGATGCGCTTACTTGAAATGTTACTTGTGCTGAAAAAAACTTCCCGCTGTTGTAGCTTTTGCTTGACATTTCAAAGAAGCAACAGTTTTGAGTCTAAAACTGCCTAAAAGGCACTTTAAATCGTGTTTATGCTGATTTTATTCCCGCTTACAGCAGCCTAATTAGCGCCTTAATTCTTTGTGGAAAACTTTTTTGTGTAGAAAAGTGGGGCTAAGTGGGGGAAAGTGTATACTTTTACATAAGATTTTGATTAGCGACATAGACTAATGGGTTTTTTAATTGGAGAATACGAATGCAAGTTGGACACCAAAGGTAGAATGGTGGTTCCTGCAGCGCTCAAAAGGCAACTGCCTGATGTGGAGCGTGAAGGGCTTGTTGTGAATCGTGGTTTCGAGAAAAACTTGGTTATCTATACGCGGGCGGAGTGGGATAAGATTCTCAAGCAGCTAGCGCGTCTGAATCAATTCCAAGTGAAGAATAGGGAGTTTGTGCGGAGGTTTATGAGTGGGGCGACAGAATTATCCTTGGATTCAGCGGGTCGGGTTTTATTGCCGAAGAGTTTATTGGAGTATGCAGAGGTGGGTGCGGAGTTGGTGTTAGCATGTAATCTAGAAAAGATTGAAGTGTGGTCAAAAGCAAAATACGAGGAGCAGATGAATGCTGTCTCTTCAGAAGATTTTGCGGATTTGGCGGAAGAGGTAATGGGAATTTTTGGAGAGGAGGGTTTAGGTCATGAGTAAAGATGCGGTGTATCACGTGCCGGTAATGCTGGAGCAGTGTATGGATGCCATGGCGATTAAGCCAGATGGAATCTATGTGGATGTAACTTTCGGGGGTGGCGGTCACTCGCGTGAAATCTTAAAACGATTGGGAGCGAATGGTCGTTTAATTGCTTTTGATCAAGATCCAGATGCGGTGAAAAATGCCTTGGACGATCCTAGATTTACCTTAGTTCATCAGAATTTTAAGTTTTTAAAGAATAACCTGCGGCTTTTGGGTATCAAAGAGGTGGATGCGGTATTGGGAGACTTAGGTGTTTCTTCGCATCAGTTTGATTCTGCAGAGCGTGGTTTTTCCATACGATTTGAGGCTGATCTGGATATGCGTATGGATCAGGTATCTGATCTTGATGCCAAAAAGATATTAAACAGCTATGCTGAAGAGGATTTGCATAGAATCTTTGGAATGTATGGGGAGATTCAGAATGCAAAGTCTTTAGCTAAAACTATTGTGACTGCGCGTTTGAATGCGCCTATTGAGACCGTTACTGGTCTCAAGGAGGTTATAAAAAAGTTAGTTCCACGGGGAAAAGAGAATAAGTACCATGCGCAGGTTTTTCAAGCCTTGCGGATTGAGGTAAATAAAGAGTTAGAGGCTTTACAGGATTTCTTGATGCAGACTATTGCTGTCTTAAAGCCAGGAGGCCGCCTTGTTATTATGTCTTACCACTCTTTGGAAGATCGCTTGGTAAAGAGCTTTATGCAAAAGGGCAAGTTTAGAGGAGAGGTAGAAAAGGACTTCTTTGGAAATGAAATTAAACCTTTCCGCGTGATTAGTCGCAAAGCTATTGTGGCTGAGGAAGCGGAATTGTTACTAAATAATAGATCGCGTAGCGCGAAGCTGCGGGTGGCTGAAAAGATTGCTTAGGGATTGAGTTATGTCGAGAAATACGATAAAGGACAAGGAGCTAAGTGAAGAGATTCAGCAAAAAATGGATGATGCTGTTGAGGAGAAGGTTGAAGAAACACGAGATTTTCTAAAGTCTATCCTCTCCACAAAAAAAGTATCTAGTTATCTAATAGCTAGAAATCTGCCGTTTGCAGCCTTTATTGCTTTATTGGGCTTATTGTATATCTCCAATAGGCATTTAGCAGA
>JASLCA010000049.1 GCA_030146225.1 Sphingobacterium sp.
GGGATGGTAAAGAAAAAGAATGTTATCTCAACTATGCTGCAAAGTTTTATCTGTATGGCTGTTGTGGGCTTGCTGTGGCTGGTATTTGGCTTTAGCCTGGTCTTTGGGGATTCCCTTGCTGGCTGGATAGGGGATCCGAGAACCTTTTTTATGTTCAATGGGGTTTTGGATCATGCGCCATGGGCGGGAGCCCCAACTATTCCCTTTAGCTTGTTTGCGATGTATCAATTGAAATTTGCCATTATTACCCCCGCCTTAATGACAGGGGCCTTTGCTGAGCGTATTCGCTTTACTTCCTATCTGCTCTTTATTGTCTTATTCTTTATTTTTATCTATGCCCCACTAGCCCATGCAACTTGGCATCCTGAAGGTGTGCTTTTTAAAATGGGGGTGCTGGACTTTGCTGGCGGAACTGTGGTACATATGTCTGCGGGCTTGACTGCCTTGGCTTCAGCCCTGTATTTGAAGCAGGGGAAGCAGTTTAAGGAGCATGTGCCTGCACGCATAACCTATGTCTTACTGGGCACAGGCATGCTTTGGTTTGGCTGGTTTGGCTTTAATGCGGGGTCTGCTTTTTCGGCATCGGCGCTGGCGGCTATTGCTATGGCCAATACTACAGCAGCCTCTTCAGCCGCGGCGCTTATGTATATCTTTTTTGAAGCCCTAAGGGGGAAAAAGCCTTCTGCAATGGGCACTTGTATTGGGGTGGTTGTCGGCCTGGTGGCTATTACACCTGCGGCGGGTTATGTCTCGGTATCCCATGCGATTGTTATTGGGGCTGTAGCCGCGCTGGTAAGCTGCTTGCTGATTGAGTGGCGGACCAAGTCAAATCTGGATGACACCCTAGATGTCTTTCCAAGTCATGGGGTAGGCGGGATGGTTGGCATGTTGTTGACTGGGGTTTTTGCCAACTCCGCTATTAATACTGCTGTGGAGTCTAATGGCTTGTACTTTGGTGCTTCCAATTTGTTTGTCGCGCATCTGATTGGCTTAGTCGCGGCCACGGTCTTTATCTTGTTAATGGCTTTTGTATTATTGAAGCTAACTGATCTAATAGCGCCACTGCGGGTAAGTGATAAAGCGGAGGAGCTGGGGCTGGACCTCTCGCAGCATGGGGAACGCTTGTAAGCCTAGGCTGGGGCATGGCCTGCTTGCGGACTTTCCCTACGGCTTGCTTTAAGGATTAGGCTGGGCGATTTTTCTGATTTGGGTTGTAAAAAAAATCTTTTGTACAGTGCAACAAATAGTTCCCTGAAATCTGCGTTAAAAAAATTATATTTGCAAATTAGAATTATTGGATAACAACCTGTATGAAGCATATACGTAATTTTTGTATCATCGCACATATTGACCATGGTAAGAGTACCCTGGCCGATAGATTATTGGAGTATACAAATACCATTTCGAAACGAGAAGCGCAAGCGCAATTGTTGGATAATATGGATTTAGAAAGAGAACGGGGGATTACAATCAAGTCGCATGCAATCCAGATGGAGTATATCCAAGATGGGCAAACGTATATTTTTAATTTGATTGATACCCCTGGTCACGTTGATTTTTCCTATGAGGTGTCACGTTCAATTGCAGCCTGTGAAGGTGCATTATTGATTGTAGATGCTTCCCAAGGGATTCAAGCGCAAACCATTTCCAACCTTTATTTGGCTTTAGAGCACGATCTAGAGATTATTCCAATCTTAAATAAGATGGACCTTCCTGGGGCGATGCCCGAAGAGGTAAAGGATCAGATTGTGGAGTTAATTGGTGGTAAACGAGAAGATATTATTCCAGCTTCGGGCAAGACCGGAATGGGAATACCTGATATATTACGCGCTATCGTAGAACGTGTGCCTGCTCCGGTAGGTGAGCCAGATGCACCCTTACAAGCATTGATCTTTGACTCTGTATTTAACTCCTTCCGTGGTATTATGGCTTATTTCAAAGTCGTAAACGGCGAGATTCGCAAGGGAGATAAGGTGAAGTTTGTGGCTACGGGGAAAGAGTATTTCGCCGATGAGATCGGTACCTTAAAGCTAAATCAAGTTGCCAAGGATGTGATTAAGACTGGGGATGTAGGCTATATTATTTCTGGGATTAAGGAAGCCCGTGAGGTAAAGGTAGGGGATACCATTACCCATAGAGAACGCCCCTGTAATGCAGCCATTCAGGGCTTTGAAGAGGTAAAGCCTATGGTTTTTGCTGGAATCTATCCAGTAGATACGGAGGATTATGAGGAGCTGCGTGAATCCATGCACCGCCTACAGTTAAATGATGCTTCTTTGGTATTTGAGCCGGAATCATCAGCCGCATTAGGCTTTGGCTTCCGTTGTGGATTCTTAGGTATGCTCCATATGGAGATTATCCAAGAGCGCTTGGAACGCGAGTTTAATATGACCGTTATTACTACGGTTCCTAACGTTTCTTACAAAGCCTTCCTGACTAAGGATAATGAGGAGGTCACCGTTCATAACCCATCTGACCTACCTGATCCAAGTAAGTTGGATGCAATTGAAGAGCCTTATATTAAAGCAAATATTATTACCAAGTCCGAGTTTGTAGGCCCCGTAATGTCCTTGTGTATTCAGAAGCGAGGTACGATTATGAATCAGTCTTACTTAACCTCAGACCGTGTGGAGTTGGTGTTTGAAATGCCTATGGGAGAGATTGTATTTGATTTTTACGATAAGCTGAAGACAATTTCCAAAGGCTATGCCTCCTTTGATTATACGCAGATTGGCTATAGAAAGTCAGACTTAGTAAAGCTGGACATTCGTCTTAATGATGAGCCTGTGGATGCTTTATCCTCCTTAATTCACCGCAGCAATGCTTACGATTTTGGAAAGAAGATCTGTGAGAAGTTAAAAGAGCTTTTACCGAGACAGCAGTTTGAAATCCGTATTCAAGCCTCAATTGGCGCGAAAATTATTGCGCGTGAAACCATTGCAGCTTTGCGTAAGGATGTTACAGCAAAATGTTATGGAGGTGATATTTCTCGGAAGCGCAAGCTGCTGGAGAAACAGAAAAAAGGTAAGAAACGTATGCGTCAGGTTGGAAACGTGGAGATTCCACAGTCTGCATTTATGGCTGTACTTAAACTGGATTAATCCTTTTATAGCAAGGGATATATTTACTATTCAATACTAAAGATGAACTTATTAGACGGAAAGCTGGTATCAGCTAAGGTAAAAGAGGATATTAAAATTGAAGCAGCGGCATTTACTGCGGCAGCTGGAAGAAAGCCACACTTGGTTGCTATCCTGGTAGGAAATGATGGCGGCAGTGAGACCTATGTGGCAAGTAAGATGCGGAATTGCGAATTGGTGGGCTTTGAGTCCACAAATATTCGCTATGAGGTTTCCATTACAGAGGCTGAATTGATTGCTAAGATCGAAGAGATTAATGCAGATGCCAGTATTGATGGGCTTATCGTACAATTGCCTTTGCCAAAGCATATTGATCCAGATAAAGTTACCGAGGCGATTGATTACCGCAAGGATGTGGATGGCTTTCATCCCATAAACTTGGGTCGCATGCAGCGCAACCTGCCTTGTTTTATCCCTGCAACTCCTTATGGGATTATGTTGATGTTGGAATATTATGGCCTAAATATTGCTGGTAAAAAAGCAGTAGTTGTGGGACGCAGCAATATAGTAGGTTCGCCGATGAGTATTTTATTGGCCCGTAATACAAACCCTGGAAACTGTACAGTGACCTTAACACACTCCCGTACGGAGAATCTGAAGGCGGAAGTATTACAAGCTGATATTATAGTTGCGGCTATTGGCAAGAAGAATTTTGTAACTGCTGATATGGTTAAGCCAGGTGCTATTGTGATCGATGTAGGCATTAATAGAGAGGATTCATCGGAAACTAAATCTGGCTTTAAGTTATATGGGGAT
Source organism: Sphingobacterium sp. (assembly GCA_030146225.1). Classification (GTDB taxonomy): domain Bacteria; phylum Bacteroidota; class Bacteroidia; order Sphingobacteriales; family Sphingobacteriaceae; genus Sphingobacterium. Next base: position 3,897 of record JASLCA010000049.1, read on the forward strand.
GTGGATTTTGAAGAGGTGTCTAAAAAGGCTTCTTGGATTACTCCTGTACCAGGTGGGGTTGGCTTAATGACTATTGTAGGCTTGTTGAAGAATACACTTGAGGCTGCCAAAGGGACTATTTATGGACGTTCGTAATTGACCAAATACATACACCTTAAATAAATATTAAAAATGAGAAAAATTGCATTATTAGCATTTGCTGCCATTGCTTTGGTAGCGTGTAACAATAACAAAACTGCCACCGAAAAGACTGTAGATTCTTTAGAGCATGCAGGTCATACACATGCTGCAGATGATTTACATGAGGGCCATGCACATACAGCGCTTGATCATGATATCGCAGTAGCTGAGGAAAAGGCTAACAAAGCGAAAGCTGATTTAGAAGCTGCAGTTAAAAGCGGTGATAAAAAAGCAGAAGAGGCAGCTCAAAAGGCTGTTGATGAGGCAAACACTGCATTGGACAAGGTAAAGGCATCTTTGAAAGAGGCTGGTGACAAAGTAGGAACAGGAATTGACAAAGCGGTAGATGCAACTAAAGATGCTGCTCATGCTACTGGCGAGGCGATTGACAAGGCTGCAGAGAAAACAGCTGACAAAGCGAAAGAAATTTCTGAAGAAACTAAAGATAAAGTTAACAACTTAAAAGAATCACTTAAGAAGTAATTCTTATCATTTTTTTGGAGAAAGCGCCATACATCTTGTTTGGCGCTTTTTTATGTTATATTATGAGCAAATGGAGGATACAATAAAACATAAACTTAAGGCTTACTGTATACAGCATACAGAAGCGCGGATTGCGGAAATAGTCTATGCCAAGCAGCAGTCTCAGGAATCCTTAGAGAGCGATACAAAAAGTAGTGCAGGAGATAAGTATGAAACTTCTAGAGAGATGATACAGCAGGATCTTACCCGCTATCAGGTACAGCTATTGCAGGCTCAGCAGGATCTGGGCTTGTTACAGCAGCTGCACTTAAAAAAGGAGCAGCCTGTAGTTACCTTGGGTTCGCTCGTCAAAACTGACAAAGGCTTTTATTTTATTGCCATTAGCCTGGGCAATATCAAGCTGGAGGATAAGCCCTATATTGTTATTTCTGCCAGCTCTCCAATTGGGAAACTGTTCTTTGGGAAAGCAGTAGGGGAGCATATTGTATTTAATGGCAGCCAACAAGAGATTCTAGAAATTTCATAATTTTTTCTTTTTTAAGCAAACAATCTAGCTCCCTTCCTTGTTAAGTCCATGTAAAACTGTTCTAAACTATAAAAAAGAATAAACGGATTATGATGAACTTAAAAAAAGATTTTTTTGTCCTTGCACTCGCAGGAACCATGCTGTTTAGTTTTAATGCCTGTAAGTCCAAAGTCTCGGATGCGGATCTAAAAGCAAAAATTGAAACCGTCACAGCTGCAAACCCTAATCTTTCTGTAAATGTAAAAGACGGGGTGGTTACGCTCTCCGGAATGGTAAGTTCTACTGAAGAAAAAGAGCGCTTAGTACAAGCTATTCAGGCTGTAGATACCAAGCATGTGAAGTCTGTAGTAGCTGATGTAAGTGTGGAAAGCACTGGGATTGTGGTGAACAGTAATGATGCAGAGCTTGTGAAACAA
>JASLCA010000139.1 GCA_030146225.1 Sphingobacterium sp.
CGCAGGACAATCTCAGCTTAACGCTACTGCTTAAGAATGATGGGGCTGCCACTATTAACCTGGATCAAGGTGATATTTGGTTTAATGCGATTTATCCCATTATAGCGCAGGAAAATCCTCTTTTCTCGCTATCGGATGAAAATGGCAATCTATTTCGGATCCGCTTTGCGAAGGGCACGAAAATAAAAGCAAAGGAGTCACTTGTTTTAAACTATGTAACAAAATATCCTATTGTGAACGTTTCAATGGTGCCAAATGGATTCTATTATCAGGACCGAAATGACCCTACCAAACACAGTCCTATTGCCTTTACTGTAAAACCAATTAAGGGCAGTGTTGCAGCGCAAAATGCCTATTGGGCAAGCCTCTATGAAAAGAACCAATTGCGACAGCAATCCCAAGCGACTAAGTTAATCTTGCCCTCTCCTAAATCTTTAGCGGTGCAAGAGGGAAGCTTAACCTTATCCGGTACAGTCTCCTATACTATAGATGATGCCTTCTTGCAAGAGCAGGTCAATCTTGCTGATTTTGCTTTTCAATTTACAGGCCTCAACTTCTACGAGGCTGGCGCGAATGCTGACATTAGGATCAGCCACAAGTCAGGCCTGAGCAAGGAGGCCTACAACCTTCGGGTTGATGCGCAGGGCATAAGCATTGAAGCCACAGAGGCGGCAGGAGTCTTCTACGGCTTGCAGTCTATTCGCTCTATGCTGACTGAGGCAGACTTTAATGCTACTCAGGTCACATTGCCTTATGTGCAGGTTCAGGATGAGCCGCGCTATGCATACCGTGGATTTATGATGGATATTGCCCGCAACTTTAAAGACAAGCAGACAATCCTTAAGTACCTAGACGTCTTAGCACGCTACAAGATAAACACTTTTCACTTTCATTTTATAGATGATGAAGGCTGGCGAATAGAAATTCCCTCCCTCCCAGAACTTACAAAGGTCGGCGCAAATCGGTCTCCATTATTTCAGGATGGAAAGAGCATTCAGCCTGCATACGGCTCAGGAGATAAGGATACCAAGTCACATTACCTAAGTAGACAAGATTTTATTGAGATCCTGCGCTATGCTAAGCAGCGCCATATTACGGTGGTACCTGAGATCGAAACTCCAGGCCATGCCCGCGCCTCGATCAAGGCGATGGAGTCTCGCTATCAGCGTTTAATGCAATCAGGTAATCGTGTCGAGGCAGAGAAGTACCTCTTGCATGACTTGGAAGATAAGTCGGTTTATAGTTCAGCGCAATATTGGAACGACAACATCATGAACGTAGCCCTTCCTTCAGTATACGCCTTTCTAGGCGTTGTATTGGATGATTTCAAACAAATGTATACAGATGCTGGTCTAAGCCTTGAGAAGGTCTCCCTGGGTGGGGATGAGGTGCCAAACGGCGTATGGGAGCGGTCCCCTAAGATAAAGGCCTTGATGACGCAAGAGAATCTGAAATCTGTTTATGAGGTATGGCCTTATTATATTAATAAGGTAAATAAGCTTTGCCAAAGTAAAGGCCTGCAATTAGTAGGATGGGAAGAGATGGGGATGGTCAACCAAGGTAAGGGCATGGGCGTAAACCCAGCGCTAGCTGCGGGGAATATGCAGCTAGATGTTTGGAATAACTTAATTGGCGGAGGTCAGGAAGATTTAGCCTATAAATTGGCTAATGCAGGCTACAAAACAGTATATATCAGTGCCAATAACAATTACTTTGACATGGCATGGGCTACCAATTTTGAAGAGCCTGGCTTAAAGTGGGCTAGCTACGCTGATTTATACCAATCTTACAGCTTCTTGCCAGAAAACTTCTTTGCTTCAATTGCCTTGAGCGTAAATGCAGCGCGTTTCCCTGCGGATTATTTTAAGGACAAGGAGCGCTTAACGGCCGTTGGACGTAAAAATTTAGTCGGTATAAAAGGCGGGTTGTGGGCTGAAACTATTCAAACTACAGCGCGGATGGATTATATGGTATTTCCGCGTTTCTTTGCATTAGCAGAGCGGGCTTGGGCACCACGCAAGGCTTATGAGGATGACGATGCCTTTTCAGTAGCTGATTTTAATAAGGATTATAGCCAGTTTGTGAACAAGCTGGGCTTACAGGAGTTGCCAAAATTGGCTAGATCTTTTGCATATAGACTTCCAGCAGTAGGCGTCAAGGAAATTCAAGGAAAGCTACATGCTAATACGGAGTACCCTGGCTTTGCGATTCATTATACTACGGATGGAAGTATGCCAACAGCTTCAAGTCCAAAGTACAGTGAGCCGGTAGCTGTTAAAGCAGGGCAGCATACGACTTTCGTTAGCGTTTCTAAGGATAATAGGACAAGCCTGCCTACAGTAATCCAATAAAGCACTGCGAATATTTACACACTTAAAAGGTCGGTCAAGCTTTAAAAAAGCTAAGCCGACTTTTTTTATTACTTTTATAGCATGAGCAACAATGACATTATGAAAAAGCTCCGTGTGGCTTTAAGATTCACAGACAACCATATTATTGAGGTCTTGGCGCTCGTGGACTTCCGCGTGACGAAAACTGAATTAGGGGCCATATTCCGCAATGAAGATCATCCTAATTTTAAACCTTGTGGGGATCAGTTGCTTCGTAATTTCCTGAATGGGTTAATTATTTATAAGCGTGGCCCGCAGGCTCCACGGAAGAGCGAAAACCTTGATTAAATTATAGGTTAGCTTGGAACTTTAGAACGATTGTTCTGCCTATAGCTATACTGGGCTTTTGCAACTCTTGTTGCGAAAGCCCAGTATAGACCAATGGTTATCTAGATTTACCGACTTCCCTTATTCAGTAATAAGAGGAAGAAAGGCTTTTAACTCAATGTCTTGATGGGAGGCATCGTACAGGCATGTATCTCCTTTCAATACCAGTATTTGAGGGGATTCATGTCTTATCTGCCATTTTTCAGCAATATAGTTGGATATTTCCCGAAGGGCAATGAGATCCAAAAAATAGATGCTGCTGTCGGCAGGAGCGGTATCAAAATCATATTCCAAGCTACGCTTGGCCATACTGCTTACAGAGCAGCGTGTGCTATGCTTGAAGACTGCAAATGCTTGCCCGCTGGCCGCTAATTCTTCCAGCTGTTCTTTTGAAGAAAGTGTTGTCCAGTTCATCTTATAAGGTTTCAAATTTTTCAACTTCCATATCCGTAAATGCGGCTACAGTCGTGAATAATGTACTTTTATTTGTTTGTTGAAGACTCTTAAAGGTAGTAGGAAGAATTAATCCACCCCCCACGTCTTTATAGCCGTTAACATAATACTCATTTCCTTCTCTATCGACTAATTGTTTGATTAAGCCTGTTTCGGCATTAAACAATATATCGCCCGCTAAGGAATTGTCCTTGAGCTGGAAGGAAAAGGTATAGAGCTTTTCAGCATTCACAATTTTGGCGCTGACCTTGCCCACCTTTGTGTCAGCTTGATCGATCAATGTAGGTAAAAACAAGAGCGATGCATCGTTCACAAATTGTTGGCTAATCCGCTCAAAGGCAGCAGTTGCTTCTGAGGAACTTTTGGCAACTTCTTTGCCATTATTAAAATAGCGTAACAGCTTGTCGGTCTTGTAATTAAATAAAACCACCAAGTTTTGACCTTCATTTGTCCTGCCTTCAAAGCGACATTCACCCGACTTTTTATTGATTAAGAACTTACGTCCATTCAATAAATAGGGGGCATCGTTGCCACTAGCAGAAAACAAGATAAAATCAGTCGAATTCCATTTGTTCTTGCCGCCAACCCCTTTCCAAAGGTTGGAAATGCTGCGCTGTTCACCGGTTTGTGCCTTTAGGCAGATTAACGGCTGAAGACATAGCAGCACAACAAATACGGATAGTAATTTTTTCATTCGCAATTATTTCGTTCTACTTTTCTTCTTTGGGTATGTGCTGTAAGCAGCACATTGCTGTTGGGAAGAACAGGCTGTAAAGATGGTGCTTCCCAAGATAAGGAGGCCCATTGTTAAAAGAAAATAACGTTTCATCATATGAATATTTACTAAGCTACTACTATTAGTACTTCTTGGCGATAAGGCCCATCTGTATAGCAGTGATGGCCGCTTCTTCACCTTTATTACCGTGTTTACCACCAGCTCTATCTACTGCTTGCGCTAGATTGTCTGTTGTTAAAACGCCGAAAATGGCTGGTTTATTGTATTTTAGCCCTACATTGGCTATGCCATGTGCGACTGCATCACAGATAAAATCAAAGTGACGTGTCTCGCCTTGAATAACACAACCTAGGCAGATAACAGCATCAAAGGCTTTGTTCCTAAAGGCAATATCAGCCCCAGAAATCAACTCATAGCTTCCTGGAACCTCGATAATTTCAATATCGGCTTCCGCTGTACCATGATTTATAAGACCAGTAACCGCTCCATTTAAAAGCGCACCGGTAACTTCCGCATTCCATTGCGATACCACAATGGCGAATTTTAATCCTTTTGCATTGCCGACTTTAATATGTGAAAAGTCGGATAAGTTTTTTAAGCTACTTGACATACTGCAAAGATATGGAAATCTGTTTACATTGTATTGAATTGTGAAAAGCTGATGCTTTGCGCATCACTAACTTCACGCAACCCAAATAGTAAGCAACAAAAAAAGGAGATAATCTAAATTATCTCCTTTTTATAAACATTATCAGTAGGCTTATTGCTTTGCTTGTGTTCTAGCAATAAGACCTTCAATCATACTTGCCTCAGGGCTTTCTGGATAGTCTGTTTTAATGGATTGGTACGCTTGCTCAGCACTTTTGAAATCCTCCAATGCTTCTGATACTAAGCCCAGTTTCTTAAGAAACAAAGGAGTTGTATAAGAGTTTTTGCTTTTAGCGCTTGCACGTTTGTAATAGTCAGCAGCCGACTTATAGTCTTTAGACTCTGAATATGCATCGCCAATCAAGCCCGTTACTAAAGGGTCAAGCATTTCACTGCCTGTGTCAGCATACTTTTGTAAATACTTAATCGCTTCTTGATAGTTGCCTTGACGAAGGTACAAGCCACCTAAATACGCATTCGCAATATTTGCAGAAGGTGTATTGGAGTACTCATCAGCAATCTCTTTAAAGCCGATAAAAGAACCGTCACCAGCAATAGCTTTAGCTTGCAAGGAATCAATCAATGCATATTCTTCAGCCTTATAAATTTGACTTGCCGCTTTTTCAGCTCTAGGCTCCAAATATAATTTTTGATAACCTAAGTATAGCAATACCAAAACAACGATACCACCTACAATAAAGGTTATACTTTTTTGATTGTCCTGAAAGAAGGAACCAGTTTTTTTAGGTTCGGTTGGATTTACATTAGTGTTTGACATTTGTTATTATAATATAATAAGTATGGAACGCAAAATTACACTTTTAAAAATTTATTGCAAGTTTAAATGAAAATTCTCTGCTTTATATCAAATACTTGTGAGTGAGGACTCTCGATCAAGCTGTTCATAAATGGAGTTTTGACTCTTAAATTCTGGGACTATACGTTTCATCTGACGTACAATTTCCAAGTTATTGTTTGACTTAACGACCTCAAATAATGCATCTATAAGCACACAGACGTCATCAAAGTTGTTTTCACGCACTTTAGCGATCAATATTTTTTGATGATGCGTAGGCATGGTATTCTCAAGATCATTTAGCAATTCTTCATAAAGTTTCTCGCCTGGTCTTAAGCCTGTAAACTTAATATCGATGTCTTTATAAGGCACAAAGCCCGAAAGTTTAATCATTTTTTCGGCTAAGTCGACGATTTTAACGGATTTTCCCATGTCAAAAACGAAGATTTCACCACCATTGCCCATGCTTCCGGCCTCAATTACCAACTGGCAAGCCTCAGGAATGGTCATAAAATACCGTGTAATCTCTGGGTGTGTAACCGTCAAGGGACCGCCTTTTTCGATCTGCTCCCTAAAGCGCGGTATCACTGAGCCATTTGAACCCAGAACATTTCCAAAACGTGTGGTAATAAAGCGGGTTTTGATTTCACTATTTTGTTGAAAGATCCTTCCATTCAAGGACTGCACATAAATTTCAGCAATACGCTTGGTCGCGCCCATTACATTAGTCGGGTTTACTGCCTTGTCAGTTGAGACAAATACAAATTTTCCAACCCCATATTCAACAGCTAAATTGGCTAGGGTAAATGTACCACGAATATTAGTTTGTACTCCTTCAATCGGATGACTTTCCATAATAGGTACATGCTTATAAGCGGCAGCATGAAATACATATTGCGGCTTAAAGGTCTCAAACAAGGTGCGCATCCGCTCCTCATTTTTAACATCGGCAATAAAGGCATGATAGGCCTGCGACTTATTATGTTCCTGTAAGTCAAGGTGTAGGTTGTGCAATGGAGACTCCGCTTGATCACAAAGGATAATAAGCTGTGGCTTAAACTTGCTAAGCTGCTTGGCTATTTCACTTCCAATAGAGCCCGCAGCACCCGTAACCAAGATTCTTTTACCCTCTAATTCCTCTAATATATTTTCATGAGAAAGCTTAATAGGCGCCCTTTCCAAGAGATCCTCGATCTTAACCTTCTTAATCTGACTGACAGTAATGTTGCCATTAATAATCTCATTAACAGGAGGCAAGGTGAGCACGTTAACATTTTGATCAAAACATATTTCTATAATTTGATCTTTCTGCTCTATACTCATATTGTGCGTAGCAAATATTAACTCATCAATAGCAAGCTTCGCAATTAGCATCTTCAGGTCTAAAGTGTTGTAGATCTTAACCCCATCGATCGATTTACCAATCTTAGTCTCATTATCGTCAAGGTAAGCAACAATTGTTTTATTGGACTTAAAGTCATGATCAAAGGTTCTTTTTACAGCAATACCTAGGTCTCCTGCCCCAAAAACAGCCACATTTTTCTTCTCGGCCCCCTTGGATTTGGAGTATTGGAAGAAAATCTTAATCAAGGTTCTATAGGTCGTCAGCCCCGTAAAGGCAAAAAGGCTATAGATAATAATTAAGTTGGTGGGCAGTACCGAGGGAACGCGTAAGGCGATAAATACCAGCTTAATAGCAAATAGTATAATAATATTAAAGAGGATGGTCGAAAGTATACGAATAGAGTCTACGGCACTCGTATAGCGTACAATGCCTGAATAGAGCCTAAAGATAAAAAAGGAAAATGCCGTAATAGCCAGGCAGTGCAACATCTCTACAGCAAAGGATACTCTACTATAAGCACTTAGATTAAATGAATAAAACACCGCGTACGCAAAAACAAATGCTATTGCTGCAATGGTTAAGTCACAAACAAATATTGTCCATCGCGGGACAATGCCAATTTGATTGAAAATAAGAAACTTCTGCATCTATACGATATTACACTTATGTAAAACTACTAAAAAAAACGTATTTCCTTACCCAGCAATATAAATATGGAGAATTATATCTAAATTACACCTATGTATAGTCGCTCAAATGTTTAATAAAGTATGAATGATATCAGCAAGATTGCTCAGAAAGGTATCTTTCAGACGCAAGAAGCCTTAGCGACTGTCGCTAAGAGCAAACATTCCTTAAAGATAGGCATCCCTAAAGAACTATCTATTCAAGAAAAACGTATCCCCTTAACTCCGTTGTCAGTTGCGCTATTAGTGGAGCATGGACATGAGGTTCTGATTGAAGCTGGAGCAGGTGAGGCAGCTAATTTTTTAGATAGACATTATACGGAGCAAGGTGCTCAAATTAGTTACGATAAAACCGCAGTATTTCAGTGTGACATTGTAATTAAGATTACCAGTCCGACCTTGGCTGAGGTAGGCTTGATGCGCAACAAGCAAGTGCTAATGTCCTCTCATCAACCATCTTTAATGGATTTAGAAGTCCTGCGAAGCCTAATGCGAAAGCAGGTTACAGCATTATCTTACGAGTACCTACAAGATGAAGGAGGGCACTTAACGGTGGTGCGCGCGATGAGCGAGATTGTAGGCGCCACCTCGGTATTGATTGCCGCTGAATACTTAAGCAATATCTTTGAAGGCAAAGGCTTGATGTTGGGCGGGGTTACCGGAGTGCCACCTACCGAAATGGTAATTATTGGTGCCGGAACAGTAGGCGAGTATGCCGCACGAACAGCTATTGCCCTTGGGGCACAGGTAAAAGTCTTTGACAGCTCCGTGTACCGCTTGCGTAGGCTTCAAAACAATGTCGGGAGTAGGGTTTATACCTCAGTTATTCAGCCCATCGTTTTAAATAAAGCGGTAAAGTCTTGTGATGTTGTGATTGGCGCTTTACGCGCTTCAAATGGACGTTCGCCTTGCATAATCTCCGAAGAAACGGTATCGCAGATGAAGCCTAATTCGGTATTGATTGATGTAAGCATTGATCAGGGAGGATGCTTCGAAACTTCAGAAGTTACTACCCATGACAGCCCCGTCTTTCGGAAGTATGATGTAATCCATTATTGTGTGCCAAATATCGCTTCCCGCGTGGCGCGTACCGCGACCTATGCCTTGACTAATATCTTTACACCGCTTTTGTTGCAGATTGGTGAGGTGGGAGGCATGAACAATAAGATATGGGCCGATCAATGCATCCGCAGTGCGATCTATCTCTATCAGGGGATGTTGACAAACAAGGATGTAGCAGAGAAGTTTAATATGCCTTCTAAGGATCTAAATTTAATTATAGTCGCTAATCAGTAATAATAAGTGACGAGTGACCAGTGACGAGTGACCAGTGACCAGTGACCAGTAACAAGTAAAGATTGACCATTGGCTTAGCGGAGTTTGACACATTCAAGAATTCTATTTATGAAAATATTAGGGACTGTTTTTTGTTTTCTATTTATGAGTTATTATTTATTAGCCCAAGACAAGCTTGCACTTTATTCAGGGGAGATCCCCAATGCTAGCCAAGGCTCAGCTGTTTTGACTGCGGAAGATACGCCAGTATTGTATACCTATGATGTACCTGAATCCAAGAAGGCGGTACTTATAATCCCTGGAGGAGGTTATGCACGAGTTGCCTTGCAGCACGAAGGACATGATGTGGCCAAGGCTTTTAATGCACAAGGCTACAAGGCCTTTGTCTTATACTACAGGCTTCCGAAAGTGGAGACCATGGTAGATCCCAAGATTGGACCCTTACAAGATGCGCAGCGCGCTATGCAGCTTATTCGTACGCATTATCAGGTAGATTGTCTTGGGGTGCTGGGCTTTTCTGCTGGCGGACATTTGGCGGCATCCTTAGCCAATCATTATCAGGATGTATTGATTGCTAATCCCTCTCAAACCTCACTTCGGCCAGATTTTGCCGTATTAGCTTATCCCGTTATCTCCATGGAGGATGGGATAACACATAAGGGCTCTCAGACAAACCTTTTAGGCAAAGCGCCTTCAGCAGCAGACCTTGCTTATTTCTCTTTAGAAAAGCAAGTGACTAAAGCTACTCCTGCCACCTTTCTTATGCATGCAGAGGACGATAAGGCCGTTGTAATAGCAAATGCCCTACGCTATAGAGACGCCTTGAAACAGGCGGCTGTAGCCCACGACTTGTTTATCTATAAAACGGGAGGCCATGGCTTTGGCCTTATAAACAAGACCGACAAAAGACAATGGGCAGATGCGATGTTTGCCTGGTTAGAAAACATAAATTAATACTGTATGCGATCGATTAAACTAAATGCGAGCATGAGCGGTCTTTTCCTCTTTATGCTCTTAAACGCCTTTTCTAATAAGCTGAATGCACAAGAGTGGAAGGTGAAGCTACAACAGCAGGTGCCTGAGTTCTCCGTAACGGACAAGCAAGGGACTAAAACGGCTATTAGCGCCCTAAAAGGGAAGGTAGTCTTGCTTAATTTCTTTGCAACATGGTGTCCACCTTGTCGTCAAGAATTGCCACGCTTACAAAAAGAAGTTTGGGAGCGTTGGGGAGATCGGGAAGATTTTGAAGTGATGGTATTGGGTAGGGAAGAGGGTTGGGATAAGCTCAGTCCATTTGCCGAGCAGCATAAATATACCTTCCCATTTTATCCGGATATGAAAAGAGAGATCTTTAGCCTCTTTGCCGAGAACTCCATCCCTAGAAATGTATTGATAGATAAAAATGGCAAGGTTGTATACCTTTCAATAGGCTACAATGAAGCAGAATTTACAGCTTTTATCAAGGTCATTGAAAAGGCCTTAACTGAAAAATAACTAGTCAAAGTTGATGTAATGATTAATCGTTATATCAACTTTACTATCCTTTGCAATTAATCCAATAGGATAGTTAATTGCATGCAATTGGACTTCTCCATTGCTAAAAATCAATTCCTTATAAAATCCGCGAAAGCGAATGTCCGCTAGCCAAAAAGAGCCATTTGGATTGGCCGTATAAAGGATGTCCTCTTGGTGTATAGCAATCTCATTCTTGCAGGCAATACCAATTGCTGCCGCGGCTGAAGCTGACAAGATATTACTCTTAGCAAGCAGCTGTGCCGTATAGCTATGCTGAGGTCTGTAATACAATTGGTCGGGCCTTCCCTGTTCAAGGATCTGGGCATTGCGCATAACAATCAGCTCATCCGCCATGGCTAGTACTTCAGAAGGGTCATGGGATACAAGTATAATGGTAAGACCAGTTTCGGCTACTATATCCCGAATATCCTGTTGCAAGGCATCCCGGAATGCGGCATCCACCTGATTGAAAGGCTCGTCCATCAACAAGACCATAGGCTCGTTGATTAGTGCTCTTGCAATGGCTACACGCTGTTTCTCTCCACCACTAAGATCAGCTACACGCTGCTGCGCAAGCTGTGTAATCTTTAGTTTTTCTAATATTTCCTGAGTCTTGGATTCCTTGCGGCTTAAATTGGTGTTAGGCAGTTGAGAAGCAATATTGTCCCATACCTTGGCATATAGATTGAGGTCATCAAAGCCCTGCGACACAAGCTTCATAGCATCATGGCCAGGGATTAGCTTGTCTTTTCGGGTAGGGACTAGCCAGCCATTAAAGCGGACCTCCCCATTACTAGGCTCCAACAAGCCATAGATCAGCTTTAAAAGGGTGCTCTTACCGCTGCCAGACTCCCCAATAATTGCCGTAATCTTGCCTTTATGAATTTCAAAATTCACCTTGTCTACCGCAACCACTTCATTCTTGGACGCAAATACATGCGAAAGCGACTCCCCATGGATTAATGCTAAGCCTTGTTTTTGAATATCTGCTGGGACTTGCTGACAAGAAGAAGAAATATGTGCCATAAATAAAATGCCGGACTATAGTGTCCGGCACAAAAATAAGCATTAATATTTTAAGAAGAATCTTTAAAAAGATTTGCTTGTAGATGTCTGGGGCTTAAAAGCCAAGTGTTAAACCAAAAGTAAAATTGTTTAATCCTTTTTGATCAGGACTGTTCTCAAACATATCATTGATATAATACTTAGCAAAGATAGCAGTAGAGCCAAAGCCTACACGGGCAAAGCCACCATATTGAAAGCTAGCTAGGTTGAAATTGTCTTTAATGCCTTGCTTCCCAAGTTCGGAGCTTTTCAAGCGTTGCGAACCTTTTAAAAGAATCCCTGTCATCAGTCCTGCGGCAACCTTAGCACGATTGCCTTTGTGGTTTTTAGGACCTCGCCATTCAAAGGTTAAGGGAGCCCGTAAATAGGTAGAGGTGAAGATATTTTTCTTATAGCTAATGTCTGATTCCGCATAGGCCAAAGGCGTACGCTCGGTATCCAAGATTATATTTTTCTTAAGACGTAGGTAGTTCCATTCAAAGCCTGTGGAGATATAGATCTTAAAGGCATCACTGGTCCGAACCCCAAACTGCGCAATGTCAAAGCCAAAGTTAGAAGCTCGCCCGTAATCCATAAAATTATTTTCCTCAGAAAGCGTGAAGCTGCCATCGTCTATAAGTCGCGAAAAACCCCAATCAATACGGGAGAAGGTCAAGCCCCCAAATACCCTAGGGTATTTTATTACCTTGCCATAGTAGTCATAATCGGGCTTGCCGACACTAACGATTTCAATATTTTTGCTTTGTACGCTGTCCTTTTGCACCTCTTGTGCAAGGGCTGTTCCTCCCGCTAGCATAGCAATAGCGAAAAGCGCTGTTTTCCACTGTGTATATATCGTTTTCATAAGGGGTTTATTTTTTTCTTTTAAATCTATTTTTTGCAAAACTATTATTGATGTCTATATGAAATGATCCTTCTTCATCATGACTAAAGCGTACGACCTTCTGCTCATCCGTGTTAATAGCATTGGAGAGCTTGTTGAGGATGCCGGAAACAATATTTTGGTTGGGAGCCGCTGAGTTGCTCGCCAGCATAGTCTCCTCGCCTTCATCCAGGTCCACAAGCGGGCGAATGGCCTCTACTTCTACAACCTTACGTCGGATAATCTTTTCACTTGTTAAGCTTTGCGCATTGGACAGCTTTACCGCCGCCAAGCTAATGCTTGGTAAGGCCAGCTTTTTAGCTGTATGCATTGGTTTCTCTAAGGCTTGCCTAGCCGGCTTATCCCTTAACGCTACCGCTTGCGCCCCTGTCTCCTCCTTGCTCGGAGTACGTACAGCAGAGCTGCTTTGCATTGAAGTGCTAGCCAGCTTGGGGGCTTCAAGTGGCGCTGCATCCGCACGAGAAGTTGTGCTTTCTGGGACCAACTCTTCTGCGGTTACTTGTGCTAGGCTATCCAGTGGAACTGGCTTCTGTGCGAAGCGGGAATTAAGCAGTAAAGCAATGCCCAAGGTAACCACAAGCAGCGCAGCATATTTTAGCCAGCTCAGCTTCCGAACAACGGTTTTTTTGCTGGAGCGATCTAACTCGGCTTCAATCTGCTCCCAAATCTTCGGATCTGGGCTAGCTTCCTGATCTTTAAGCTGATCGCTAAATAGTTTATCTAATTCTTTATCATTCATACCTTTTGCATATTATGATGAGTCAATTTATCTTTTAACCATTGCCTAGCGCGTGACAACTGCGACTTTGAATTTCCCTCACTGATTAGCAGCATCGCAGCTATTTCCTTGTGGGAATAGCCTTCAATAGCATACAGGTTGAAAACAGTCTTATAGCCTATTGGCAGCCGCGTAACCAATTGCATCAAGTCCTTATAGTGGATGCTATCATCGGTACGTGCATGCGTTTCATGCATATCCTGATGCTGCTCTTGCAAGGATTCTAAGAAGTTCGCTTTATTCCTTCTATGCATTTCAATCGCGGTATTTACCATAATTCGGCGTATCCATCCTTCAAGTGACCCTTTGTTGTCAAAAAGCTGAGATTTGGAAAACACCTTTATAAAACCAGTCTGCAAGATGTCAGCTGCTTCGTCCTTGTCAGCTGCATAGCGTAGGCATACGGCAAACATTTTATTGGAAAACAATTGATAGAGCTTAAACTGAGCCTTACGATCTTCCGTAAGGCAAGCATTCCAAAGTAAGTTTAAGTCAGTATTTTCCAATTTCATTTCGGTCTTATAACTTAAAGACGTCTTAATAGGACAAAAGGTTGCATCCCTTTAAAAATTATTTAACAATAATTTTTCGCGTCGTCGGAGAGACAACTTCAAGATGTATATGAATGGCCCCCTCGGGCAATAGGTTTGGTATTTTTTCGGGCCATTCAACAAAGCAATAATCGCCCGAATAGAAGTATTCCTCATAGCCCAGGTCTAAAGCTTCCTCCTCCTCCTTTAATCTATAAAAGTCAAAGTGATAGATGCTGCCAGTGGCTGAAGCGTATTCATTAACAATAGAAAAAGTAGGGCTAGAGGTGCTGTCTTGCACCGCTAAGGCTTTGCAAAGGGCATTGATTAAAGTTGTTTTTCCAGCTCCCATCTTGCCATAGAAGAGAAACACGCGGTCTGCAGCGTAATTTTCCAATAACTGATGTGCAGCCAGATCAAGCTCCTCAATGCCGTTTACTAAAATTTCCATGCCCAAATTTATCTATTTTGGCGTATATACCGCATATGGAATAATCATTTCTTCAAGGGAAATTCCTCCATGCTGGAAAGTTCCGTTGTAATAATTGACAAAATGATTGTAATTATTGGGGTATACAAAGTAATAATCATCCTTAGAAAAGACAAAGGAAGAGCTCACATGTAGCTTAGGCAGCTGCGCATCATGCGGGTTTTTGATAACAAAGACCTCCTTCGAGTTATAATTAAGGTTTTTCCCTTGTTTATAGCGCAGGTTGGTGTTTGTATTTCGGTCGCCTACAATTTTGCTAGGACGTTTTACCCGTATAGTACCATGATCGGTGGTGATAATTACCCGAACATTACGCTGAGACAACCATTTTAAGGTGTCCAAAAGCGGAGAGTGCTCAAACCAAGAAAGCGTAAGGGAGCGATAAGCACTTTCATCATTGGCCAACTCCCTAATCATAGCGACATCTGTGCGGGCATGCGAAAGCATGTCCACAAAGTTGTAGACCAATACGTTTAGGTCATTTTGCATTAAGTTATTAATATTGTCATAGACCTCCTTGCCTTGGTCTAATGTCAAAATCTTATGGTAGGCATGCTTGATGTCCTTACGGTATAGACGCTTTATCTGATCAGCCAAAAACTGATCTTCATACATGTTCTTTCCACCCTCATCCTCATCATTCTGCCATAATTTCGGGAATCGCTTCTCCATTTCAAGTGGTGTTAATCCACTGAAAATAGCATTTCTAGCATATTGGGTAGCTGTGGGCAGGATGCTGTAATAGGCATCTTCCTCTTCCAACCTGTAATAATTGGTCAGCACGTCATTGATCACCTTCCATTGATCATAACGGAGATTGTCAATTAGGAAAAAGAAAACAGGCTTTTCGGGCTCCAAGCTTGGGAAAACCTTCTTCTTAAAGAGCTGATGGGACTGCAATGGCCCTTCAGACTTGTTTTGCATCCAGTTGATATAGTTTTTTTCAATAAACTTTGAAAACAAAGCATTGGCATCCGCCTTTTGCATCGTCAAGATCTCATGCATACCTGCATCTTCCAACTTCTGCAAGGATAGTTCCCAGTAGATTAATTTCTTATAGGCTTCCACCCATTGCGCATAATCCAAGTCATCATTAATGGTCATACCCAAGCTTCTAAATTCTTGCTGGTAAGCCATAGAAGTCTTTTCGCTGACTAAGCGTTTATTTTCAGTAAATTTCTTAATGGTAAGTAAGATCTGTTTTGGATTAACAGGCTTTATCAGATAATCATCTATTTTAGAGCCTATGGCATCCTCCATCAAGTGCTCTTCTTCATTCTTAGTGACCAGCACCGTAGGGACGCTAGGATTGATAGTCTTTAGGATGACCAATGTCTCTAAGCCCGTCTTGCCAGGCATGTTTTCATCTAGAAATACAAGGTCAAAGGGTTCGTTCCGGAATGCATCCACAGCATCATTGCCATTGTTAACAGTTTTTACTCGGTACCCTCGCTCTTCCAAAAGCAAAATATGTGGCCTTAGGAACTCTATTTCATCATCTGCCCAGAGTATGTTTGTTTTATGCATAATTGTTTTTCCGTTCTACTGTAAGGAGTTTTGTCGCAGCGTATCTTAAATATAGAGCTAGAAAACTGAATTGTAAACTAAAATAGTCAAAAGGGAAAGTTTGATTTTGTTTTTAACATAAATTAACTTCATTCTCCTTATCTTTGCTTGTAAATTCGTTTGATAAAACTGGATAAAGGCTGTTTAAGCTACGCTTTGTTATCAAATATAAAGAAAATGTACAAAAACTTGCAAAGAGTTGAACAAGAAGAAAATTATCAATGACCCTGTGTATGGATTTGTTACAATTCCATCAGCTTTTATTTTCGATCTTATTCAACACCCGTATCTCCAACGGTTGCGGTACATTAAGCAGGTCAGTATGACCCATCTGGTTTATCCAGGAGCTTTACATACCCGATTTCAGCATGTTGTAGGTGCTATGCATTTAATGAGTCTAGCAATAGATACCCTGCGTGGAAAAGATGTCTTGATTTCAGATGAAGAGGAGGAAGCTGCTTTAGCTGCCATCCTTTTACATGATATTGGGCATGGGCCTTTTTCACACTCCTTAGAACATACCTTAATAGAGGGTGTTTCACATGAAATGATTTCCTCCTTGTTGATGGACAAGCTCAATACAGCCTTTGAAGGGAGATTGACTTTGGCAATTACGATATTCAACAATAAGTATTCAAGGCCATTTTTTCATCAACTCGTATCGAGTCAGTTGGATACGGATCGTATGGATTACCTCAATCGGGATAGCTTTTTTACAGGAGTTTCCGAAGGTGTAATCTCTTTTGATCGCATTATTAAGATGTTGCATGTAAAGGATGATCAGCTCGTGGTGGAGGCGAAGGGCATTTATTCGGTAGAGAAATTCCTGATTGCGCGGCGATTGATGTATTGGCAGGTATACTTGCACAAGACGGTGATAGGAGCTGAGCAGATGCTGATTAAGATTCTTTATCGAGCAAAAGAGATTAGCGGACAAGGTGTTAAATTGTTTGCTACAGGAGCATTACAACATTTTCTGCAAAATAAAGTCGATATTCACAACTTCTTAACAGATCCAGTCCACCTTGAACAGTTTATGCGCTTGGATGACATGGATATTATGTCCGCCGTCAAGGAATGGGCATATGGGGAGGATGCGATATTGCGGGTGCTATGTACAAAGCTTATGGGAAGAGATTTGTTGCGTACCGCCTTACGAAATACGCCCTTTACTGCAGAAGAGATTGAAATGGTAAAGCGTAAGGTGCAGGCGCATTTTGCTATTGCAGCAGATCAGGTGGATTATTTTGTCTACACGCAAGTGGTGACAAACAATGCCTATGATCTACAGAATGATAGCATTAAAATACTGTCTAAGCAAGGTGTAGTACTAGATATTACGGAAGCCTCGGATCTATCCAATTTGGAAGCCTTGGCCAAGCGTGTTGTGAAGTACGCTATTTCTTATCCCAAAGAAATAGACTTGGCATTTTACTTAGGTTAATAAATAGATAAGAAATAATTAAGAAAAAGTATACATTTGTAAAATGCAATTTACTGCAAATCAAATAGCAACATTGTTGGGAGGCTTCGTGGAAGGAAATCCTGATATCGTTGTAAATCAGCTGTCTAAAATAGAAGAAGGTTCTGATGGGTGTTTGTCTTTTCTAGCAAACCCGAAATATGAACAGTATATTTATGAGACAAAGGCGTCAGCGGTGATCGTTAACGAAGATTTACAATTAACAAGGCCGGTTCAGACATCGCTAATTCGCGTCAAAGATGCGTATTCTGCCTTTTCTGAGCTGTTAAAAATATATCATCAACTCAAGAATGAAAAAACGGGTCGTGAAGAGCCTTGTTTTGTTCACGAGACTGCCGAAATAGGAGATAATATCTATTTGGGGGCTTTCGCTTATTTGGGCAAGGATGTTAAGATTGGAAATAACGTAAAGATTTATCCACAGGTATATATTGGGGATAATGTTGTTGTGGGCGATGATTCCATCCTATATCCAGGTGTAAAGGTATACTACGACAGCAAAATAGGTCGGGGTGTTATCGTGCATAGTGGTGCTGTAATTGGGAGCGATGGCTTTGGCTTTGCGCCACAAAAGGATGGAACCTATAGCAAGGTGCCACAAATTGGCAACGTAATCCTAGAGGATTTTGTGGAGGTAGGAGCGAACACCATTATAGATCGTGCAACCATGGGCTCTACTATTATCCGTCAGGGGGTGAAGCTAGACAATCTGATACAGATAGCACATAACGTAGAAATTGGTAAAAACACGGTTGTTGCAGCGCAAACCGGTATTTCTGGAAGTACAAAAGTAGGTGAGAATGTTATCCTCGGCGGCCAAGTAGGTGTTGTCGGACATATACATATTGCCTCAGGCTCCCAAGTGCAGGCGCAATCTGGAATTAATCGCAGTATCGTTGAAGAAAATAAAAAATGGGGAGGTTCTCCAGCATTACCTTTTAATAGCAGTATGCGTTCGCAAGTTTATTATGCCAAGCTGCCTCAGTTAGAAAAGCGTATTGCTGATTTGGAAGCACTTTTACAGGAACATAAAAAACAAACGCCATAATTTATTGCAAAAAAGAATGTTAGATATGAATGTAAAACAAAGAACTATACAATCCGAAATTTCAATTTCAGGTATAGGTCTACATACAGGAAGAGCAGTTAACATGACCATTAAACCTGCTCCAGAGTTTCATTGGTATAAATTCAAAAGAATCGACCTTGAGGGGGAGCCAATTGTAGCTGTGGATGCAGACAATGTGACGGATACCTCTAGAGGAACTACGATTTCGCAGAATGGCGCTTCTGTCAGCACTATTGAACACCTGATGGCTGCATTAGTGGGTTTGCAAGTGGATAATGTTTTAATTGAAATTGATGGCCCTGAAGTCCCTATCTTGGATGGGAGTGCCCGCATCTTTGTGGACAAGCTACTGGAAACAGGCTTTGTGGATCAGGATGCCGATAGAGATTATTATGAAATCAAGGACAATATAGCCTATACCGAAAATGACCGTAAGGTAGAGCTTATCGGCATGCCTTTAGATGGCTATCGTTTGACCTGTATGATTGATTTTAATTCTCCAGTCTTAGGCTCACAGCATGCCTCTATTAGTAATATTACAGAGTTTGTTACGGAGATATCAAGTTCACGTACCTTTTGTTTTTTACATGAGTTAGAAGCCTTATTAAATAATAACTTGATTAAAGGGGGCGATTTGTCCAATGCCATCGTTATCGTTGATAAGGAAGTGAGCGCAGCGGAATTGGACAAGCTTTCAAGCTTGTTTAATAAGTCGGTTGAGGTCGCAAGTGAAGGGATATTGGACAATATTCAATTGCGCTACCAGAATGAGCCTGCCCGTCATAAACTATTGGATATGATTGGTGACTTAGCCTTGGTAGGCCGACCTTTGAAAGGCCATATTATGGCTGCTCGCCCAGGACATGCTGCCAATGCCGCTTTTGCTAAGCGTATTAAAGCACAGATTAAAAAAGATAGACATAGAAAAAAGGTTAAGGTCTACGATCCCAATACACCTCCGGTATATGATACGGTACAGATAATGAAGATCTTGCCACATCGTCAACCATTTTTGATGGTGGATAAGATTTTGGAACTATCTGATACACATGTCGTAGGGCTAAAAAATGTAACCATGAACGAAGATTTGTTTATGGGTCATTTCCCAGGAGCACCTTGGTTTCCTGGAGTTTTACAGATTGAAGCTATGGCACAAACAGGTGGTATTCTGGTGCTTAATACAGTTCCAGATCCAGAAAATTACTTAACCCTGTTCCTAAAAATTGAAAATGCACGTTTTAAGAATCAAGTTACACCGGGGGATACTATAATTTTCACCTGTGAGTTGATTGAGCCAATCCGACGCGGTATAGCAAGAATGAAAGCCGTGGGCATGGTTGGAGATAAAGTAGTTAGTGAGGCTGAGCTTATGGCCCAAATCGTAAAAGTTAAAAGTTAATTAGAATGATACAACCGTTATCATATATACATCCAGAAGCTAAAATAGCTCATAATGTAGTGGTGGAACCCTTTTCTACCATCTATAAGGATGTCGAGATTGGAGAGGGCACTTGGATTGGGTCAAACGTAACCATTATGGATGGCGCTCGTATTGGCAAGAACTGTCGGATATTTCCGGGGTCAGTCATTTCAGGGGAACCGCAAGATCTTAAGTTTGAAGGGGAGACCACAACTGCTGAAATCGGTGATAACACTACGATTCGCGAATGTGTTACCATCAATAGAGGTACTAAAGACCGGTACAAAACGGTGATTGGAAAGCATTGTCTGATTCAGGCATACAGTCATATCGCACACGATTGTATCGTTGGCGATTACTGCATCTTCTCCAATTCAAGCACCCTTGCAGGACACATCACTGTAGGTGACTATGTTGTTTTGGCAGGGATGGTGGCTGTACATCAATTTTGTCATATCGGCTCGCATGCCTTTGTGACTGGAGGTACTTTAGTGCGTAAGGATGTGCCGCCATTTATTAAGGCAGCGCGCGAACCTATTGCTTATGCGGGTATTAACTCCGTAGGCTTGCGTCGTCGTGGCTTTACGCCGGAGCAGATTACGGAGATTCAAGATATTTATCGCGTCCTGTTTGTTCAAAACCGAAACTTGTCTAAAGCTTTAGATTTGATAGAGGCGGAGTTTACGCCCACAGAGATTCGGGATGAAATCTTATCTTTTATACGCAACTCGAATAGAGGTGTAATCAAGGGGTTTAATCAAGGAAAGTCATCAACATTATAAAAAGATATTATTGAATATAACTTTACAAAATATTGGTAGAAGGTATAATAAAGAATGGATTTTTCGCCATCTTGATTATACCTTTTCATTTGGTAAGAAGTACGCCATACTCGGGCCCAACGGATCTGGAAAGTCTACACTATTGAAAGTGCTTTCTGGTAGCCTAAGCCCTAGTGAAGGTACTATTGTGTATTCGGATGCTGATAAGGCAACAATTGCAGTCGAGGATGTATATCGATATTTGACGATTGCGGCACCTTATGTGGAGCTTTTGGAAGAGCTTAGTCTACGGGAGATGCTAAACTTTCACTTTAAGTTTAAGGATTACCTGCCAGGCTATGATTTAGATCGCGTGTTGGAACTCTTGGCATTGCCAAAGGCAGTGGACAAGGAACTACGCTTCTTCTCCTCCGGGATGAAGCAGCGGGTTAAGCTCGTCTTGTCCTGTTGTGCGAACAGTCCTATTGTCCTGTTGGATGAGCCCACAAGTAATTTGGACAGTGCGGCAGAGCTTTGGTATACGGATCTGATCGCGGAAACAATGCATCCAGATCGGCTTTTGTTGATCGGCTCCAACCAAGAGAAGGAATATGCCTTTTGTGATGAGCAGGTACATGTGCTCTCCTATAAGTAGGCCGTAAATATGGGTTTTTAATCCAGCAGTATATTTAGTATTTTTGTAAGGTAAAAACGGAAAATTATTATGTCTAAAGCATCTGAAGTAAAATCAGGAAATATACTTCGTTTCAACGGAGAGTTAGTTGCAGTTGAAGAGTTTATTCACCGTACTCCGGGCAACTTACGTGCATTTTATCAAGCACGTATGCGTAATGTAAAAACGGGAAAATTGGTTGAATATCGTTTCAGAACCGATGAAGAGGTAGAGATTGCGCGTGTAGAAACAAACGATTATCAATACCTCTATGATGATGCGGATTTCTTTGTGGTCATGGATAATAACAGCTATGAACAGTTTAATATTCCAAAGCATTTATTCGGAGATTCGGCACGATTCTTGAAAGAGGGTATGAATGTTATTGTCGCTTTCGAAAGTGAAGAGGCTATAATGGCGCATGCCCCAGCAACAGTAGAGTTGGAAATAACGTACACAGAGCCTGCAGTCAAAGGTGATACTTCTACAAACGCGCTTAAAACAGCAACTGTAGAAACGGGTGTAGAGATTAGAGTTCCCCTATTTATTAATCAGGGCGATAAAGTAAAGGTAGATACACGCACGGGAGAGTATATCGAACGTGTAAAATAAAATATTAGGTTTAGGTTGATTATTCGGTCTTGTTAGCTCTCAGCGCAAGGCCGTTTTTTTTTGAATGAATTTTTGGTTAGTACTCAGTCTCAGCTTTTCACTACCTTTAGATATGACAAAAGCGCAATTACGTACGAAATACAAAGAAGCTCGACAAGAGCTGACAGAAGAGCAGTTCTGTACGCATAATAAGCAAATTATTAGCCATTTAATGCAGATGGACTGGACAGGCATAAGTCATGTGCACGTGTACCTGCCTATGGAGCAGATGCGGGAGGTAGATACCTGGCCATTTATTGCTTGGATGCAGCTGGAACAGCCAGCTGTCGTAATTGTTGTCAGTAGATCCAATTTCTCGGACAGCAGCATGGCGCACTATGCCTTTAGCACAAAGGAAGCCCTTGAAGAAAATAAATGGGGCATCCTAGAGCCCGCAGTAGGCAAGCCTAACATCCCTGTCAGCGCGCTAGATGTAGTGATCGTGCCCTTGCTGGTAAGCGATAAACAGGGCAATCGTGTAGGCTATGGCAAGGGCTTTTACGATCGTTTTCTTGGAGCATGTCGTGCGGACTGTGTGAAGATTGGACTTTCGCTATTCCAGCCTGTAGCAGCTATTGCAGATGTAGGCCCATATGATGTACCCTTAGATAAGCTTGTGACAGCAGATAAGGTCTATGATTTTAAGACTTAAATAAAACAAGGCTGTGGATTACAGCCTTGTTTTAAAATAATATTACTTGTAAAGTATTCGGAATTTAATCGTGTTGTCGATTTGTTTCAGCTGCTTTAAAAGCTTCTTGTCGTAGGCCGTATGAATATCAGTTACCGCATAGCCGATATCCCCCCTTGTCATTAAAAACTGGGAGATAATATTAATATCGTTCTCCGCAAAAGCATTATTAATCTGTGCCATAACCCCAGGGACATTCTGATGTATATGCAGCAACCTATGGGCGTGCATAAGCTTAGGCAAGGTTAAGTTAGGGAAGTTGCGACTCATATCTGTATCGCCATTATTGATAAAGTCAGCCATACGTCTGGGGATAAATTCCGCATTACGTTTTTTACTTTTCTTATCATCAAAGAGTACAATACCTTTTTCAATACATAGCTTCTTGCTAATAACCCCTTTGACATCACCTAGGTAGCCTATAGTCTTCAGCTTATCCGCCCGCGCGAGCTGTTCATCGCTAATACCAATGCCATCGGCGAGCAAGAGCATGCCCACATCCTTGGTGTATTTATCTTCGAAAGTATCTTTAATACGTACAGAAAAGCCATCCCGTTTAAGAATATGCACAGCTATCTCAGGTACAGCACCTACAATTAAGCAAAGGATACGGTTTTTAGGATAGGATATTGCGCAAGGCAGGTCGTTGACATACAGGAATTCATCAAAGCTAGGCGTGATATGATCCGCCTTGTCCGTAACACTTTTACGGGCTATATTTTCAGTAAAGGCAAAGAATTTCTCAATCATTCCAGATTCCTTCAGCTGAAAGTCCGAGTAGCCATCCCCAATCCCAAAAATTCGGCCATCAATCTTAAGCTCTTGAAGTAGCTTAACCTTGCCTCCTTCATCCGATAAAGGGTTTTCCGCATCA
>JASLCA010000112.1 GCA_030146225.1 Sphingobacterium sp.
ACAATGGGTTGTTGGATGCATAACTAGGTCCTGCATTGTCATTGTTATCAAATGCCGGTACGCCATCAATTACGATAAGTGGATAGGTACTTAGTGACAAGGAGTTGGTACCCCTTATTTTAAAGACTGGAGGTTGATTTGGCACCCCAGAGCTGGCACTAATCTGCACCCCTGAAGATCGTCCGCCCAAGGCGGCATCAAAACTTTGTACGGGCATCTTGTTAATATCATCCCCTTTCACAGAGGTCAGGCTACCGGTAACTTCCTTTCTAGATTGTGTTCCATATCCGATAACGACCACTTCATCCAGTTGTTCATCAGCAGCTAATAAGCTAATGTTTAAGGGAGAATTGTCTGTAATTAGGCGTTCTTGAGGCTGATAGCCTATATAACTAATAATCAGCACGCTATTCTTGGGAACTTTTAATTTAAATCGACCCGCATCATCAGTGGAGGTGGCAATGGCGGACCCTTTTATGGCTATAGATACCCCCATCATGGCTTGCCCATTATTGTCCAGGACCTTCCCACTAATGTCTAGCTCCTGTTGATAGCTTAATATAGGTAATGCATTGTGTGCGTAGTTTGGGAGGGGATTGGCGAAAGACAACAAGCAAATCGCCCCCATGTAATAGTATTTACGAGA
Organism: Sphingobacterium sp.; assembly: GCA_030146225.1. Classification (GTDB taxonomy): domain Bacteria; phylum Bacteroidota; class Bacteroidia; order Sphingobacteriales; family Sphingobacteriaceae; genus Sphingobacterium. Next base: position 647 of record JASLCA010000112.1, read on the forward strand.
GAAATGCCCATCATTCCTCCCTAGAATAGGTTTAAAGAAAAATTGCATAAAGTTAATTTAAGTAGTTAATAGATTAATTCTTTTCAATCATTATCGGCTGTAGCTTGCCTTTTCAATAATGTACAATGTATTCCTTCCTCATAGGCGAAAATTTAAAGTATTAGTTAATAAAAAACTGAATTTCAGCGTGCTAAGTTAAAAAATCAGCTTTTATCGAGTTAAAATAGGTGATTTCGGTTTATAATTTTTCTAATGTAGCATAATTAAATCGAATACCTATACCCTTTTTGGATAATTTACATACACAATCGGACGAATATTTTTTCACTCAATTTTAACTTCTTATATGAAGAATAAATCTTTTATAAGCAGTCGTCCAATAAATTAAATGCTCCTTAAGTAGGTTGGCTAGCTTGCTTTAAATTTATATAATTAGATGAATTACGAAATTCACTAAATAGTGGAGTATACATTTGTTTCAAAAAATAAATCTATTTTTGCTGCAGCTTGATTATCCTAAGCCTATTCAGACAAATGATTGACAACGAGAACCTGTATCTGCTAAGTCATAGCAACCTTGCCCTGCTGACCAAGTACGAACTACTTATGCATGTTTCTTCGGCTCTATTTCTAGAAAGCAAGGGCTATAGGTCTATTGTTCCAATAACTGTGGAGGTTGATTCGGGGGTATTTACGCAGCCCAATAGCCATTATCCCTTTGAAGTTCATATACAGCAGCATGCAGGTGGAATTAGCGCTTTTTGTGCCTGTGATAGTTCTAAACAGAAGCTATGCGAGCATTCAGCGCAAACCTTATTTTGTATCTTAGAAAATGAGGACTTACGGCTGTTTTTTGATGCTCCCTTACGGCAGCAGAAGCTTTTATCCTTTGCAAAAGCTTATGGCTGGGGTGAAGCGGATAGATTGGACAATGCATTTTCGCTTAGCTATCAAGATGGGAAGATCCAAATCAAGCCGCTCCTCAAGGAGTTATTAAAAATAGACTACCCTGTACTGGGAGAAAGCTTACTGCCTAAGCCAAAATTGTCTCCAAGACAGTCAGATGCCCAGCAGCCTATTTTGGTTATTGGTAGGCATAGACACTTTGATCAACTCTATTGCCAACTGATGCTTGCTGAGCGCAGTATTCAAGATACCCTCAAAAATCCAATAACTCCCTTAGACAGTCTTTCGCAAATTTGGAAAAGTAGTGACAGCGCGGCTGTAAAGTTTTACAGCGCTATTTACGCCTTGCAAAATAGATATGCCGACAAAGAGGAAGAATTGGATAGTAACCTGCTGAATGCAATCGCCCTAAACCCCTTAGGCCTATCGGTTTACCTGCATAACAGATCAATTGCTGAAAAGATAAGCAGCAAGTCCTTAAGCCCTACCACACTTTTTCTGACAAGGGCCGAAATTCATCTTTCGGTTTTTAAAAAGGAGCCTTACTTTGAGATTTCTGGGGCCCTGCATTTCAATGGCGAGGTTGTTCCCATACAGGAGCTAAATATATTTTATCATACGCTTATTGCTTATCGCAATAGCTTACACCTCATAAGTAATCCGGCAGTCTTAAGGGTCCTAAAGTTCTTTAAACGTAATCATGAACTCTTGCTTATACATCCTGCCAAATACGATGAGTTTGTAGAAACTATACTTGCTCCCTTGGAACAGTATGTACATATTAATTACAGCTATATTAAAGCCGCCAGCCCCCGACAACAGCAGGAGGTCGCCACTGGGACGGAAGCCTTAATATATATTGAACAGGAAGGTAGTTATATCCTTATCACTCCTGTGATGCGTTATGGCATGTTGGAAGTACCTGTGTATTCGCGTAAACAGCTCTTCGACAGGGATGCCAATGGCAATACAGTTAAAATTGCACGGGACTTTGATGCAGAAGCTCGCTTGTGCAGATTATGCCAACTGCAACATGCTGATTTTACGGAGCAATTGCAAGAATCAACCTACTTCTATCTGCATAAAAACATTTTCTTTGATGACAATTGGTTTTTGGATGCTTTTGAGCAGTGGAGGAATAATAACATTACCATAATGGGCTTTAACAGCCTCACAAACAATAGACAGAATAGCTTTCGGGCTAAGATTGATATTCAGATACTGAGTGGCCAAGACTGGTTTAATGCAGCTTTGCAAGTGCGCTTTGGAAAGCAATTGGCTAGCTTAAAGCAGCTGCATAAAGCAATCCGTAATAAGCGTAATTTTGTAGAGCTAACGGATGGTAGTCTAGGCATATTGCCAGAAGAATGGTTGCAGCGCATAGCCCAGTACTTTCGGATGTTTGAAGTCGACAAGGAGCTTTTTAAAATCCCCAAAGCTGCCTTCTCTACTGTTGCAGCACTTTTTGATAAATCTATTGTTCAGAAAGAGGCGCAAGCCAGCATTAACTTGTTAACCAAGAATTTCCTCAAGAGCAAGAAAGCTAAGCAAGTCCCTGTGCCCGAAAGCCTTCAGGCTGAGCTCCGGCCCTATCAGCAAGAAGGCTTAAATTGGTTTGTAGCTTTGGATGCCTTTAATTTTGGGGGTTGTCTTGCTGATGATATGGGACTGGGTAAAACCATACAAGTAATTTCATTTATGCTGCTCCTACAAGAAAAAAATGCAGCTGGCACGCAGCTTATCACAGTTCCGACCTCCCTTTTATCCAATTGGCAGGATGAGTTGCAGCGCTTTTCGCCCACATTGAAGGTATTAACCTATCATGGCGGGAAGCGTGATAAGGAAAGCCTCAACCTGGCAGCCTATGATGTGGTACTAACTACTTATGGCACCATACTGGCAGACCTGCCTATTTGGAAGCACTTAGATTTTGACTGTATTTTCTTGGATGAGTCTCAAGCTATTAAAAACCCCAACTCGGAGCGCTATAAAGCTTTACGATTGCTAAAAGCCAGAAATAGGTTTGTCCTTACGGGTACGCCTATAGAGAATAATAGTTTTGACATTTATGCCCAACTCTCCTTCTGCAACAATGGCTTGTTGGGGAGTAAACAGTACTTTAAAGACACCTATGCCACGCCAATAGATCGCTTTGGGGACAGCAAACGCGCCCAGGAACTGCAGGCTAAGATCGCCCCATTCGTATTGCGCAGAAGCAAGCAGCAGGTTGCGAAAGAGCTCCCACTAAAGACTGAAAAGGTACTCTTCTGTGAAATGGGAATGCAACAACGCGCGATTTATGAAAAGTATGAAGAGGACCTCCGTAATTTTATTGCGCATAGTGATGAGGATGATCTAAAAAACCAGCGTACCCATGTCTTGGCGGGCTTGACAAAGCTTCGTCAAATTTGTAATTCGCCGCTACTGCTAAAAGATGGACATGATGGCAAGGATGCCGCCAAGGTAAAACTTATTATTGAGGAAGTTAAGGCTAAAGCTCAACAGCACAAGATCTTAATATTCTCCCAATTTGTAGGCATGCTCGACATCCTTAAAGCTGCCTTAATACAGGAAGGTATTGGCTATGCATACTTAACAGGTCAATCAAGTGATCGTGGAAGTATAGTGCATAATTTTAAAACCTCGAAGGAGGTACGGGTATTCCTAATCAGCCTTAAAGCTGGTGGTGTAGGCTTAAATCTGACCGAAGCCGACTACGTCTACCTTGTAGATCCTTGGTGGAATCCTGCGGTAGAGAATCAAGCTATTGACCGTATACATCGTATTGGGCAGGATAAAGCAGTGATAGCCCTGCGCTTAATCTGTAAAGATAGCGTAGAGGAAAAGATAATGCATCTACAGCAAAAGAAGAGGCAGCTTGCCCAAGAGCTGATCCGAGCGGATCAATCAAGTCTGGGTGCCTTATCCAAGAATGAACTGCTAGCCTTGTTGGACTAAGCTGCTGCGGAGCTTCTTAGGACACGATCATTAAGCCCAGCAGCAAGCCATAGCCTATACTAATCCCGACCACAAAGCTTACTAGCGTCCCTAACAATACATACTCGGTAAACTTGGTATCCTTAGCATTGGCGAGATCTCCAAATCGAAATATAGACTTCGTTGCTAACAAAAATCCAATCCCAGATAGAAATCCAACCTGAATAAACAGCACGATAAGCAAGCGCTCCATAATACCGATCATAAAGCCTGCATCTACTAAAGAGCTGCTGGATTTATCCTTGAGCTCATGCTCTCTTTGCCATCTATTAAAGAATACCCGCAAGACGATTGGACTTACGCATAGGGTGAGCAATAAAGCGATAAGGTACAGAAGGGTTTTTACAGAGAATACTAATGACAGCACAGTCGCTGGAAGTTCATATTGGTACAGCGTAATCAGTAATAAGGTCGCAAGGTGTAGAACCTGATCAATCATAAATATACGAAACGGCTTGGTTGCCCAAATTTTCTCCATCCATATCTTAAAACAATCGATTATTAAGTGGGCACAGACGACAAATACAATAATTGGCCATTGTACACTAAGATCCTGATAAAAAAGTGCACTTAGCACTAGCCCATGCACTGCAATATGTAAGATCAGGTACCCTACCTGCGTTTTACGTTTCTCGACCCAACTTTTTGGCTGTAATACAAAATCACCTATAATATGTCCCAACAACAGTTTTAAGAAGAATACCATCATAGCTTTAAGAGTTCACGTGTACAATAATCGATAGCAGTTTTCAATTTGGGATAGGCGGCTTTCTGTAAGCCTGTACTAATCTGACTCTGGTATCGCTTATTCAACAACTTAGCCATAGCGAGCTGACTAATTTCTGGATATTGGAGTGCGGTCATAACAAGCTCAGCCATATTCACGGTCCAACGTGCAGTTAACTCTGTGCTCAAGGCCAACATTACATTGCACATCTCATCAAAATCAGGACTTTCAGACTTTAGCATAAGGCTATTGCGCTTTAAACTTTCAAATGCATCGCCTGAATTTAATAATGCAGTACCAAAGCTATTCTTAATATGTTTTGCCTCCAAGCCTCTTTCGCCAATTCCAATTCCGATTCGAGCATCCAACTTCACCTGTATCAATGCCGCCTTAATATAAAAAACAGCAACAAAGGTGTCGGCTGTAGCAACCTCAACCTGGAAGCTATCCCCACGAAATATATCATATTTAATAGCATATTGTTTTATAGCTGCTTCTAAAATAGGCATCCATAACTTTGGGTCTATACCCCGAGAGCCTATAATATCTCCAGTCAAAATAGCAATCATAGTACAAGAATATATTCAAATATAAAGATATTTCCACATATCATCAAATAAGGTGATATTTCAATATATCATCAAATACAGTGATATTTCAATATATCACCGAATACAGTGATATTTCAATATATCATCAAATACAGTGATATTCCATTATATCATCAAATACAGTGATATTTCAATATATCATCGAATACTATGATATTTCAACATGTCAGCTATTTCGCTTACAGCGGAATAAGTACAATGCAACAAAAAAGGCTACCCCAAAGGATAGCCTCTCAAAATATACAATAAATGCAAGTTTAAATCACAAGATTGATAATCTTTCCTTTCACAAAAATCATCTTTTTAATGGCCTTCCCGTCTAAGTACTTTTGAACATCAGCATTTGCTAAGACAATCGCCTCCACATCTTTAGCTTCCAGATCCATTGCTAAGGATAAGTTCATCTTCATCTTTCCATTAAAAGATACTGGATAGGCAAATTCCGATTCAACTAAGTAGTCCGGATTGAATACAGGATACTGTGCATAAGAAATCGTGCCAGCTTCATTGCCCAATAACGACCATAGCTCTTCGGCAATATGCGGTGCATAAGGCTGTAAAACAATGATTAAATCGGTTAACAATTGACGTTTATTACACTTTAATTCAGTCAGTTCGTTGACACAAATCATAAAGCCAGAAACCGAAGTATTAAATGAAAAGCGCTCTATATCCTCTTCAACCTTTTTGATAATTTTGTGTAAGGCCTTATATTCCGCCTTAGATGGAGTCTCATCCGAAACCTGGAAC
>JASLCA010000137.1 GCA_030146225.1 Sphingobacterium sp.
AAAGGCAGAGGGAATAGACCCGCTGAAGCCTTAGCAACCTGACACTTGTCAAGGTGCTGCATTCTACTCTGGATTTATTCCTAGAGAAAGATAAGCTGAAGAACACAGAATTCCTGTGCATTTTCTCCTGAGCCTTAAATCCATTAGTATGAAGATTATTGATCATATCAAGAATGCGAAGGGGAAGACTTTATTTTCCTTTGAACTGTTACCTCCTGCAAAAGGGCAAGGAATACAAAGTATTTTTAAAACCATGGACGAACTCATGGAGTTCCAGCCCCCCTTTATTGATGTCACCTACCATCGTGAGGATTATCTCTACAAAGAGCATGATAGCGGCCTGTTAGAGCGCGTTTCGTATCGGAAGCGCCCTGGGACAGTAGCAATTTGCGCAGCCATTATGAGCAAGTACAAGGTAGATGCAGTGCCCCATCTAATCTGTGGTGGCTTCACCAAGGAGGAAACTGAAAATGCCCTTATTGACCTGAACTTCCTCGGCATTGACAACGTACTGGTGCTCCGCGGGGATGCACGCAAGGGGGACTCGGACTTTATTCCTACTCCCGGTGGACATGCCTATGCGACAGAACTCTTGCAACAGGTTGTGGACATGAATCAAGGCAAGTACCTACATGAAGATATAGAGATCTCCGAAAAGACGAATTTTTGTATTGGTGCCGCAGGCTATCCAGAGAAACATTTTGAATCCCCAAACTTTAATACAGACTTTAAGTGGTTAAAGAAGAAGGTAGAAATGGGTGCCGAATTTATTGTGACGCAGATGTTTTACAATGTGGACAAGTACAAGGAGTTTGTTATCAAATGCCGAGAAAATGATATTCATGTTCCTATTATCCCCGGCTTAAAGCCCTTAACGACTAAAAAACAGCTGATCGCACTGCCTAAGGTCTTCCACTTGGATATTCCAGAGGAGCTTAGTGATGCCGTTGAAGCCTGTAAAAACAATGCTGAAGTACGTCAAGTAGGGGAAGAATGGATGGTGCAACAATGCAAGGAATTAATTGATTTTGGCGCTCCTGTATTGCACTTCTATACCATGAGTAGCCCAGGACCTACGAAGAAAATTGTCGAACGACTAGCCTAAAAATATGTAAAGCTCCTGCCTATAGGCAGGAGCTTTTTTGGTTAAAACCTCTTAAATCAAAAAAAACCTATACATGTAAACATGTATAGGTCCGACGCATTAGGCATTTACAGCCCTTAAAAAAAATATAAACGAGACTAACCTATCTCCAGATTAAAATTCAAATTCCTAGACCGTCAACCTATCTTGACTGTAAGTCCGCTGCATATATAGCTGACCAAACTAATAATCCAAACGAACAATAAGCCTATGCCTTTGATATAAAACCATGCCCCCTAGTGAACTGCATATTAATGGGTAAGAATCTTCGATTGAAGGGGGCGAAATTCTGGTTTCATTACTCAAATGTAAAAGCTCTTTTGCTATAAAAATATGACCTATGTCAGCTTAAAAAATAATCTTTAAAACAATTCATTACCAAACACTTACAAGGGCTAATAAAAGTAATTCTTAGGCTATTTACCTCTAGCAATCAAGAACAATATTCGGACGAAAGTCACCCCCGTAATGAGCTGAGTTTAACATGCTTTTAAGCACAAAACTTAATTGCTAAAAAAAGCCTATGCAGGTACTGCATAGGCTAAGAAATCCATTCCTATCTTCGGGTTAAAAGATGTATTTTAAACCAAGTTTTAGACCATTTTGGAAGCCAGAGTTTACCCCAATTCCAAAATCATTGCTGGTTTCACCGTCTTTTGGTTTTACAGCAGTCCAACCCACTAAACCAAAGGAAGCTTCCATCGAAAAGTGGGAAGTAAAAAAGTAGTCAACACCAGGCGACAACTGAAGCCCATAGCCATTAACCTTTGTCTCAACCTTACCCGCATCATTCTCTACAGTAGTTTTTCCGAAAGTAAGCGGTACAGCTGCCTGAGCGAAAATTAAAAAATTGTCACTAAGCCCCCAATATTTACGTGCCAATGGCTGCACAATAAAGGTTTGATCTTTATTTACCACATTGGCTAAGGTTTCGTTTTTAGACCCTAGATAGCCCACACCTATTCCAAGTGCCGTGGTAGGTGCCACAAATGTTCCTACCACTGGTAGTATACTGTAGTTCTTAATCTTACCATCGGCCGCGGTGGAGTAACCTGCTTCCCCTAAAAGAAACCATTTTCCCTTAAAACCCTGAGCTTGTGTTGTCGTTATACCAACTAAGGCAAACATACAAAAGGCGAATACAAATTTTTTCATCTTATTTAATTTTTATTTTATATACCAAAATTAATCCCTCGCCAAGTAGAAAAGATGAGCTTCGTCAAGAATAAAAATAAGTCTGACAACAATTAATTTAAGAGAAAATTAATGCCAGCGAATAGGCTATTTTACGAAAAATTGTTAAAAAATGTTAACCAATGCGCTACAAAAGAGCCTATTGACTACATTAGTTGTGTCATTATTAAAAGCCTAAAAACGTATTTGTAACATTTTTGATTCGTATTTCCTAGATATTACTTGAATTAACTAGCAACCTTAAAAAAAACCAATGCACTACCACAAAATTAACAACCTTATGGGCTGGCTTTGCGCAGCAATTGCAACAGCCGTGTATATAGGTACTGCGGATCGCTATACCAGCTGGTGGGATACAGGGGAGTTTATCGCTTCAGCCTATAAGCTCCAGATCGTGCATCAGCCTGGAGCTCCACTCTTCCTAATGATTCAAAATTTATTTTCCAACCTTGCGATGGGAGATACCAGTAAGATTGCCTTTGCCATGAATATTGGCTCAGCTGTTTGTAGTGGCTTTACAATCCTATTCTTGTTTTGGACAATCACGGCTATGACGAGCAAGATTATAGGTCAGCAACACAAGGTAATGGACAACTGGCAAACCCTTCAGATTATGTTGGCCGGGAGCATTGGCGCACTAGCCTACAGCTTTACGGACAGCTTTTGGTATTCGGCTGTAGAATCGGAGGTCTATGCCATGTCCTCCCTGTGCACGGCGCTAGTCTTTTGGCTTGCCCTTAAATGGGAGCGCAGGGCGGATGAACCCGATGCAGCAAAGTGGCTTATTATGATTGCCTATGTAATGGGACTCTCTATTGGGGTACATCTGCTGAACCTGCTGACCATCCCCGCAATTGCCTTGTTAATCTATTTTAGAAAAGGAAAAAACATCCGCTTGAGCGGTATAGGCAAGGCCTTGGGAATGGGGATTGTGGTTTTAGCCTTTATCCTATGGGGCATTATACAGTACAGCTTGGCTATTGCGGCGAACTTTGACATCTTCTTTGTCAATCAATTGGGACTTGGCTTTGGGTCAGGCATTATATGCTTTGCGCTCTTGCTGCTCACGGGCATTGTCTGGGGAATTCGGTACAGCATACGCACGCACAAGCCGCTTCTAAACCTAGGCATATTAGCAACCTGCTTTGTGCTCTTTGGCTATATGTCCTATGCCATGCTTGTTATTCGGGCCCATGCCGACCCTCCACTCAACAACAACGCTCCCGACAATGTCCTTTCCTTCTTGGGATATGTAAGCCGGGAGCAATACAGCAGCGAACCACTATTGAAAGGCCAGACCTTTGACGCACAGGTGACTGCTGTAAAGCCTAAAGAGACTTATAAAAAGGGCGAGCACAGCTATGAAAAGATGGCTGGCAGACCTTCCTACAGCTTTAATAAGGAGATGATCTTTCCTCGCCTATACAGTGATCAGCATGCCGACTATTACAGAGCTTACTTAGGCCTTGGGCCAGAGCAATCGCCCAGCTTTGCCGACAATATGCACTTCTTCCTGAGCTATCAGCTGAACAATATGTACTTCCGCTATTTTCTCTGGAATTTCGTAGGCAGGCAGAATGATGATCAAAACCTCGGCATGGGCTTGGATGGCAACTGGGTAAGTGGCATTAAGCTGGTCGACAAGCTGCATCTCGGCGCGCAGGAAGCCTTGTCTGAGCGTACAGCAAACAACCCAAGCCGTAACGTATATTTCGCATTACCGCTTATAATTGGCCTTATAGGCCTTGCTTGGCATATACGTCGGGACAAGCGCTCTGCGACTATAATTGCTTTTTTATTCTTATGTACCGGAATTGCCATTGTTATCTATTTAAATCAAACACCGATGCAACCGCGAGAACGCGACTATGCTTATGCAGGCTCTTTCTATGCATTTGCGATTTGGATAGGCTTGGGCTTTATGGGCATTATGGATATGCTCAAGCGAAAGATTCCGATGCGCTGGGCGGCAGCTACAGCAGGTATTGCTTGTTTTTTAGCCGGACCTTTTATCCTGATTAAAGAAAATTGGGATGACCACAATCGATCCCAAAGAAGTCTACCTCGGGAAGTAGCCTACAATTACCTGATGTCTTGTGAACCTAATGCTATCTTATTCACCTATGCAGACAATGACACCTTCCCTTTATGGTACCTACAAGAGGTGGAGGCTATACGCACGGATGTACGCATTATAAACTTAAGCTACCTACAATCGCATTGGTATGTGCGGCAGCTGAACAATCAGGTAAATGCGGCTGCGCCTATAAAACTGGGCTTCGAGGCCGCTAAATTAAAGGAGGGGATTCGGGATTACTTCCCCTTTGTCGATCAAGGTATTGATAAGCATGTAGACCTAGACACCCTGATCAGCTTCCTGCTCTCGGACAACCCTAAGAACCAGGTGCAAACGCAACAAGGCGAGGCTATAAATTACCTACCTGCCAAGCGTGTAGAGCTGCCTATAGACAAGGAAGCTGTACTTGCGCACAACAAGCTCCCCGATAATTGGAAGGGGCTGCTGGTAGACAAGATGCAGTGGAGTTACCCCAAGAACTATATGACCAGGTCTGAGCTCAGCCTAATGGCTATTATCCTACAAAACAATTGGGAGCGTCCGATCTACTTTAGCAATTACCTGACTTCAGAAGGCTTAATTGGCTTGGACAAATACCTTGTGGAGGAAGGCTTGGTTAAAAGGCTGCTTCCACTAGCCAGTAATACCGAAAACTCCGCGAGCAACTTAGTAAATGTGGACAAATTATATGAAAACATTACCCAGCACTTTAAATGGGGAAGCTACAAGGACTTAAATCATGCCGATCTGGATGCCAGACGCTATATGGAGGGCTTTGTGTACCCTGATGTATTTAGCCGAGCCAACAGCCTATTAAAGTCGGAAGGCAAAATGGAACAGGCGAAACAGGTTGCCCTAAAATCTTTGGAGGTGCTCCCCAAACAAACCTACAGCATGCGAGAAGCTTATTATTATAGTGATATTGTTGACACCCTGTACAAGACGCAGGAAATTCAATTGGCAAATCAGCTTACCGCACGCAACCTGCAATATATAAAAGAACAGCTTAGCTATACTGAGAGCTTAGCACGCGACCAGCCCGCCAGCTTGGATCAGCGCAGCCTTCGCTTGGCCCTAGCAACCCTAGAAATCTACGACAGCATACTTGCTGAGACTTCAGAAAAAGAACTGTACGCCTCGGCAAACAAGCTTTACCGGTATTACAAGCAGAAGTATATACAAGAGTAAATAAAAAAGGAGATCCGCGGATCTCCTTTTTTATTTATGCTTTCTTAACCTCTTTGGCCCATGAATCCTTTAGGGTAACGGTCCTATTGAATAGGAGCTGTTCAGAAGTAGACTTCGTATCTAAGGTATAATAGCCTAAGCGGATAAACTGGTATCCTTTTCCTGGGACAGCTGTTGCTAAATCAGGCTCTATATAAGCTTTCTTAATAATATGTAGGCTATCGGGATTGATAGACGCCTTAAAGTCTTCGGCAGCTGCTGGATTCTCATCCAAGAACAAACGCTCGTACAAGCGCACCTCAGCCTCCTTAGCATGTGCCACAGAAACCCAGTGAATGGTACCTTTGACCTTTAATCCAGAAGTGTCTTCCCCAGACTTGGAGTTTGGAACATAGGTACAGTGTACTTCTGTCACTTGGCCATTTTCATCTTTCACAAAGTCATGACAAGTCACGATATAACCATGTTTCAAGCGTACAGAAAGACCTGGGCCTAAACGGAAGAACTTCTTCGGCGCATCCTCCATAAAGTCATCGCGCTCAATCCAAAGCGTATTTGAAAAGGGAATAACGCGCGCGCCATCTCCACCTTCTACCTCTTGGTTGTTCTCACCTATTAGCTCCTCAACTTGTCCTTCTGGATAATTGGTAATGACCAATTTAATAGGGTCTAATACCGCCATCCTACGCCAAGCTGATGCATTCAGATCCTCGCGAATACAAAACTCCAAAAGACTCACATCAATCATATTCTCCCGCTTCTGAATACCAATGCGGTCACAGAAGTTACGAATAGAAGCAGCCGTATAGCCACGTCTACGTAAGCCAGAGATGGTAGGCATGCGTGGGTCATCCCAGCTTTCTACATGGCCTTCATTGACCAATTGCAATAATTTACGCTTGCTCATCACCGTATAGGTCATATTAAGTCGCGCAAACTCATATTGCTTGGAAGGAAAGATTTCCAACTTCTCAATACACCAGTCATACAAGGGACGGTGTGGAATAAATTCCACCGTACATATAGAATGGGTTATCTTCTCAATAGAATCGGACTGCCCATGTGCAAAGTCATACATCGGGTAGATGCACCACTTATCACCAGTGCGGTGATGTGCAACATGACGTATTCTGTACAACAACGGATCCCGCAAATGCATATTTGGGCTTGCCAAATCAATCTTTGCGCGCAATACCTTCTCGCCATCTTTGTACTTTCCAGCACGCATATCCGCAAAAAGACTTAGGTTTTCAGCAATAGATCTATCCCGATAAGGGGTAGGCACGCCCGGCTCCGTAGGTGTTCCTTTAGCCGCCGCAATCTCTTCCGCCGTGCTGTCATCTACATAGGCCAAGCCCTTCTCGATAAGATCTACAGCATAGCCATAGAGCGTTTCGAAATAATCCGAGGTATAAAGCTCTTCAGCCCATTGAAATCCTAACCACTGTATATCCTGTTTAATACTGTCTACATACTCGGTTTCTTCTGTAACCGGATTTGTATCATCAAAACGTAGGTTGGTCTTCCCATTGTACTTTTGTCCTAAACCGAAGTTCAGACAGATGGACTTGGCATGACCAATGTGGAGATAACCATTGGGCTCTGGCGGAAAACGTGTTAATACACGGCCGTCATGCTTCCCTGTTCGAAGATCTTCTTCGATAATCTCCTCAATAAAATTCAGTGATTTTTCTTCATTCAACATAAGACAAAGTTAAGTATTTAGCATGATATGTCACGCGCTGGTATAAAATTATTGCTGTAGGCTGATTCGTTTATAAATCCTTAAATTTGTAGGGTGCCAAAGCGCTTAAGATCGCTTAGCAAGCTAACGTGCAGCCCGTTAGGAAATAAAACAAGAAATCATGCAAAACAAAAATGTTGAATTTATAGACTGGGGTCTCGTGGATTATCAAGAAGCATGGGATAAACAGGAGCATATTTTCGCGCAAACTTTAGCGATTAAACATACGAATAGAGTTAATGAGACGCATGAGGCCACGCCAAATTACCTTATTTTCACAGAGCACCCGCATGTCTATACCCTGGGCAAAAGCGGTCATCAAGAATACTTACTCCTGGATGAAGAGGGCTTGAAGGAAAAGAATGCGCGCTTTTACAAGATCAATCGGGGCGGAGATATTACCTATCACGGGCCTGGGCAAATTGTGGGCTATCCAATCCTAGATTTAGACAACTTCTTTACGGACATACACCTTTACCTACGCACCTTGGAAGATGCTATTATTCGGGTATGCGCCGACTATGGGGTACTGGCAGGCCGCTACGATGGCTTTACAGGCGTCTGGATTGATGCCGACACGGACGCTGCACGTAAGATCTGCGCCATGGGCGTTCGGGCTTCTCGCTGGGTAACCATGCACGGCTTTGCCTTTAATGTAAATGCGGACCTAAACTATTTTGGACATATTATCCCTTGCGGAATAGAAGATAAGGCCGTCACCTCCTTGGAACGTGAGCTCGGCTTTGCCTTGGACATGGAAGAG
>JASLCA010000154.1 GCA_030146225.1 Sphingobacterium sp.
GCAGTCTAAAGGCTACTACTACAGGGGTGGGGAATACAGCGCTGGGCTCCCAGACTTTAGTCTCCAATACAACTGGCCATAGCAATATCGCTATTGGGGCTAATTCCATGACTGCAAATATTACGGGTACACTGAATATTGCTATAGGAGTAAGTAGCTTGGCTGCACACACTTCTGCAAGTGAAAATATAGCCATTGGATTCATAGCCTTAAATAAAGCAACTAGTGGACATAATAATACGGCTATTGGTTCACGAAGCATGGCATCGAGTACGGTAGCCGCTAACAATACCGCCATAGGCTCGAGAACTTTAAACAGCAACACCACAGGGGGGAGCAATGTGGCAATTGGCAGTATAAGTATGTATAGTAATACCATAGGCCAACATAATACTGCAGTAGGATCTTCTAGTCTTGCAGCAAATAACACTGGTCGTGAAAACGTTGCTATAGGATATGCGAGTTTGAATAGCAATACTTCTGGAGTGGGAAATTCAGCCCTAGGTACACGGACCTTATTCCAGAATACTACAGGACATTTTAATTCAGCCTTTGGGTACTATGCATTATATGACAATACTACGGGAGGATTCAATACCGCCATGGGGAATCAGAGTTTGCGACATAATACTCTAGGAAATTATAATACTGCAGTGGGTAACCTCAGCCTAAATTTGAATACTACTGGCACTCATAATACAGCAATTGGTATTTCTGCCTTACAGAAAAATAAGACCGGCAGTGGAAATACGGCTGTTGGCGCTGGAAGTATGGTCTTAAATTCGGCTACTAGCTACAATACCGCCCTAGGCTTTAATAGCTTAGGTAATAATAGTAATGGGATGAATAATTCAGCTGTGGGAGCATACAGCTTAGCCGAAAATACGTTTGGAAGTGATAATGCTGCCTTTGGTCATGCTAGTTTACGCCTTAATACTAGGGGCAAGGGCAATACAGCTATGGGCTATAGCAGTCTACAAGTTAATGTAACTGGTGACTTTAATACCGCTGTGGGACATTCCAGCCTATCGACAAATACTTCAGGAACTGAAAACACAGCTGTGGGCTGGAATAGTTTGGAATATAATTTGAGTGGGAGGTATAATACGGCTGTGGGGGTAAACAGTTTAGCGCAGAATCATACTGGTATGAATAATACGGCTGTTGGAAATTCATGCTTAACAAATAATAGTGCCGGCAAAGGAAATGCAGCGCTGGGCTTTGATGCTTTGGGGGATAGCGAATTTGGGGATTACAATGCTGCTCTAGGATATGCTGCGCTTAAAAATAATATTAGAGGTTCTTATAATACCGCTCTTGGTTTTGAGGCTGGACCAGATGGAGATAACTATTCCAACACCCTTGCTATAGGCAATGGGGCTGTGGTTTCTGCATCCAATACCATACGGATCGGCAATGATGATATTACCCATATTTATGCTGCAACAGGCATTAATACCAATTCGGATCGCCGGTATAAACAACAAATAGCAACCATTCCGCTAGGCTTAGACTTTGTCAATGACTTAAATCCTGTGGAGTATGTGCGCAAAAATACTACACAGGAAACGAAAGAATGGGGGCTTATTGCGCAGGAGTTGCAGTCTATACTGCAACAGCATAGTTATCAGGCTGCGGGTATTGTACAGGAGGATGGTACGGCTGATAAAATGCTCTCTGTTCGCTATTCAGAGTTGATTGCGCCCATGGTTAAGGCTATTCAAGAATTATCCGCAAGGAATGATCAATTGCAATCGGACAAGGACTTACTGAAGTCGCGCTTGGATCAATTGGAGCTTACGCTGTCAAAGCTTTTATAGTTTATGTTGCTTTGCTAGCCTTTATTGTAGCAAGTTTTTTTGCTTTTTGTAGCGGCTCTTTGAAGGCAATTTAATTATTTTATATATTTTTACACCAAACCAACCAAATAATTATGGCTACAATAGACAATAAAAGTTTATCTGAAATGACAGCCGAGGAGTTATTAAAGTATAAGAAGATGTACGCCTTTATGGCAATCGCTATGGCTATTCTCTTAATTGCTACACTTTTGACGCTGATCTACTTGACAAAGGATAAGGGCTTTAGTCCGCTCTTAAGCATACCTTTCTCTTTATCCGTATTTGTAATTATTCACTTAAAGAAGCTGAACGAGGTGAAGAAGGAGATTGCTGCGCGTAAATATAATTAAGCTTGCTCCCGAGGAGGGCGCTTCTGTGCTTTCTGCCTGCGGCTATTGGTGCTGCTTTGGCTAAGGGCTTAACTAGCATTGGCTGCGAGATACAGGCGCAGCCAATGTTGTTTTTAGTTTGTTTGTAGCTTTATCCAGCTTAAGACTTCATCCAAGGCTATTGGCGACAAGGTCTGCTCAATTTTGGCATATTCGTCTGGTGCTCCAGTTTCGCTTTCTTGAAAGAGGTGATTTAGGTTGGGCAGTTTTTTGCTTGTCACCTGCTTATTGCCTCCTTTGGCTAAGGCCTTGTTTATAGCAGCTAGATTCTCATCTGCTGGGACTTGTAAATCTTTGCTGCCGATCAGCGACAACACGGGACAGCTTACTTTTGCTAAGGCTGGCGCTGGGTCATAGGTGATAAAATATTGCATCCAAGGACTGCTGATGCGGTTGACCTGCACAGCTATAAATTCAGCTTGTTCTAAGCCTGCTGGAACAGCTATTTCACCGGAGGCTATGCGCTCTTGGATGGCGTTAGTTAGGCTGGCTTTTAGTTCTGCGCTGCTTTTTGCTTGATGTACCAAGGTGAAGGCGGCTTTATTTGTTTCTTCAAGTTTATCTAAGTCTTGCTCGCTCATGCCACTTGCTTTGCCAATTAATCCTTGTTGTAATAGAAGTATTTGGTCCCCTGGCAAGCCAGAGCCTGCTAGTAGTACCATAAAGGCGACATCTTTGGATCTACTGCCAACCATAGGAGCGATTATTCCCCCCTCACTATGACCGATTAAGCCAATTTTCTTTGGATTGATCTCTTTCCTTGTCTTTAGGTAGGCTATCCCTGCCTCCACATCTGTGGCAAAGTCCGCACTATTGGCTGCGCTAAAATCTCCTGTTGAGGCTGCAACTCCTCTGTCGTCAAAGCGTAACACGGCTATGCCATTTTTGGTTAAATGATCTGCCAAGACTAGAAAGGGTTTATGACCTAGCATTTCGCCATCTCTATTGTGCTGACCGCTACCACTAATAAGGATTACAACCGGAAAGTTGCTGCCTTGCTGAGGGAGGGTCAAAGTGCCCGCTAGACGGTTGCCTGCTTGCTTATTCTCATAGGTCAGCTCTTCTACTCGGTAAGGGTATGGCTTTGTTGGCTCTTGGGGCTTGGCTTGCTTTGCCATAACACCCTTGCTCAGCAGCATGGGGAAGGTCATTGGGCCTTGCTTAAATGTACCTTGAATGGTACTGTCTGCTGCGAATACCCCTATATAGCTGATCCCTGCTTGCGGGATACTAAGCTTTAGGCTGTCATTTTCAAAGCTGGTGCTCCCTACGGGGATGCCTTTGGCACCTTGGTCGGGGCTGTCCATAGTGGAGGTATAGCCGCTCGCTGTTTTCTCAATATGAAAGACCAAGCGTAATTCGCTGCCTTGTACTTTAAGTAGGCCATTCCATGTACCGGTTATGCCTTGAGCATGAAGCAGGTTGGAAAGCAATGCCGTCAATAGTACTGTAAATATAATGCGCATAAAGTTATTAGAATTTTAGGATTCAATAAATACGAATATACGATTTTTGGATTTAGGGCTGGGCTATTTATGGCTATTATTTCTTGATATGACTAGGCTGTTTACTGCCTTTGCGGTATGCAATGCCTTAGCTTATATTGTCCATCCTAAATCACTCAAAGAGGGAGATTATAGCGAATGCTATCCAAAGGCTTAAAAATGGGAAATAGGGCTTTAAAATTGAATTGGCCTTGGTCAAGTGGTTATTGATGGTAGATTTGCTAATTTGCATTATCTCACTGATTTCAGCATAGCTTTTTCCTTCAAACTTAAATAGGATAAATACCTTCCGGCATTGTTCTGGAAGCTTCGCTACGGCTTCGAGTAGCTGGGCTTCTGTCTGCTTAAAGATGATGCTTTCTTCTATATGCTCATACTGCTCTGTATAGGTGTTTATAAAGTCTTTTCGAAAGCGATCGCTGACCTGCTGTCTTCTGAAGTGGTCATAGACGAGGTGCTGGGCAATGGTAAATAGATAGGCCTTAAAAGGCTTGGCAATATCAATCTGATTTCTTTTCTCCCAGAGGCGAAAAAATAAATCTTGTAACATTTCTTCTGCGGCATCTTCATCCCCAAGTAATCGAATAAGACGTCCAAATATTCGGGGACTATATGCTTTGTAAAGCTTGTCAAAGGCTTCAGAATTTCCCTTTTTAAGAAGTCCAAGCAGTGCTTTTTCTTCAATTTCATTAATAATGATCATTTGCCTTTCGGTAGTCACGCTTATTCTATAGGTATTTTCATCTTGAAAAAATGATGATTTCTTTATTATTACTAAACAGTGGTTAAATATAAGAATATATGCTAAGCCTACAAATATTCCGCGAGCATATACTTTTATGCTTTTTTAGGTGTAAAAAAAAATATTTCATTTTTGACTAGGTACTTTTGCTTAGCTCCTCGTATTAGCTATTAAAGAACCTAAAAATCAATTGTTACAGGAACAAGAATTAGCAGCATTATTTTCAAAATATCTGTCGGGCAAGGCGTCCCGTATGGAGCTTGAAGCACTTTTAGACCTTTATGCCATGGATAATATGGCTGACAGCTTATCTGACCTTATCTACGCTGAACTCGCTCAGTCGGATGAGATTCAGCTGGAGGCTAGGCAGCTGTTGGCCGTAAATCGTGTAGGTGATCGTCTGGCTCTACATATTGCGCAGCGCAAGACTCGGATGCGACGCCTGTATATAATCTATGCGGCTGCGGCTCTACTACTGCTTGGAGGGGCTTTTAGTTTTTTAAGGCTCGCTCTGCTGCCTGATGCGCAGCTTGAGGAATTAAATTCCTTAGCTATTTCTAGCGGCACGGATAAAGCCATCTTACAGCTTGAGGATGGAACGACTATAAATATTGATAAAGATTCTAGCACGCTGGCTCAACAGCCCTTTGTCTTTACGGATAAGGATGGCATGCTGACCTTGGATAGCAAAGATCTGCCTGCCAAGCTGGGGGCTGGCGAACGCACCTTAAGTACGCCTGTAGGCGGACAATTGGCTGTACTGCTGGCCGATGGATCCAAGGTATGGCTAAATGCGGCTTCTTCTATTACTTTCCCGATAAACTTTGACAAGCAGAATAGGCGCGTAGCGATTACTGGGGAGGTGTATTTCGAAGTGGCTAAACAAGCTGGACAGGCTTTTACTGTGCAGGTGGCACAGCAGACGGTCAAGGTTCTGGGCACTCACTTCAATATCAATGCTTATCCTGAACATAAATCCGTACAGACGAGCCTGTTTGAGGGGAGTGTTGAGGTGGCCGCAGGAAACAAGGTACTACGACTTAAGCCGGGTCAGTGCGCCTTGTGGCAAGCTGATAAGAATGGCTTAAATATGGAGAGCGGGATTGATCAAGAGGCTTTGTTAGCCTGGAAAAACGGCATGTTCTGCTTTAATCAGACGCATATCGTAGAGATTATGCATGTGCTGAGTCGCTGGTATGCTGTAGAAGTTGTCTTTGAACAGGCTGACTACAAGGATTGTTTCTTTACGGGCATGATTTCTAAGAAGGAGCATATTGTGCAGGTGCTGGAGGTATTGAAGGCATCTAATGAATTGAACTTTAGTATTGATGGGAATAAAGTTAAAGTATTGCGAAAAAATAAATTATAAACCTAAAAAAATGAAAGGCCTATGAAGCTATAATACCTATTGAAAAGATTAGTCCCGACTGCCATCGGGACTAAAGAAAAGAGCTTGTCTCTACCTAATTACAATTATTTATTAACTAACTCTTAACCAAAAGTATGCAAATCTATTCGGATATAAAAGCACCTTTTGCAAGGTGGCTATGCCGTACTAATCCGTCCTGTTCGACCCTTGAACTGGATTCGAAGTCAGAAAGGACTCAAAATGTCTTTAGAATTATGAAATTAACTGGCGTGTTAACCGTTCTACCTTTACTACACTTGAGCGCTGCATTGTACTCACAACAAGTGACTTTTAAAGGTCAGGATGTAAAGATTAAAGATGCCTTGCGCGCAGTAACTAAACAGACTGGCTATGGCTTTCTTTATAATTCTAGTATGTTGGATGTGGAAAGTAGTGTTTCCATAAATCTTAATAATGTTCCTTTAAGCAAGGCTATTGAAGAAATTTTAGCGGCAAAGGGCCTGAGCTATAAGATCGAGGAGAAGACGATTGTTCTGCTTCCTAAACGGGATCATCAGGTAAATGCTGCAAGCGGTATTGTGCAGCAGCAGCAACAGCAAGAAATTGTTAAAGGAAAGGTTACCGATGAGCAAGGGAGCCCCTTGTCTGGTGCAACTATATTGGTAAAAGGCCAACGTAAAGGTACTACAACCGATGCGAAGGGATACTTTGAAATTAAGGTGCCTAAAGAGGGCTGCGAATTGCAAATATCCTTTGTGGGCTATGAAAAAAAAGAGGTAAAGGCTAAAGATGGGCTTTCGGTCATCTTATTTGCTACCGGGAGCATTGAAGAGGTTACGGTTTCTTCGGGCTATTTTAAGCGCTCTAAGGATTCCAATACGGGCTCTCAGATTACAGTAAGTGGGGATGACCTGCGGAAGATAGGCTTTGGAAATATTTTACAATCCCTATCCGCTTACGATCCTGCTGTACAGATGAAGGAAAATCTTGACTTTGGATCTGATCCCAACCGCATACCTGATTTAACCATTCGTGGGGAGAATAGCTTTGACTTACGCAGTTCTGCGGATGATGGGCGTACCAATCCCA
Source organism: Sphingobacterium sp. (assembly GCA_030146225.1). GTDB lineage: Bacteria > Bacteroidota > Bacteroidia > Sphingobacteriales > Sphingobacteriaceae > Sphingobacterium. The sequence goes on from JASLCA010000154.1 coordinate 6,936, forward strand.
ATGCGCCCTTGTTTATGCTGGATGGTATTCAGACGAGTGCTGAACGTATTTATGACTTGGACATCAATAGAATTGAGAGTATTTCTATTCTGAAAGATGCCTCGGCTACGGCTTTATATGGTTCGCGTGGTGCCAATGGGGTGATTATGATTCAAACGGTGCCACCAAAGGCTGGTGAAATTCGGGTTACGCTAAACTCCAGCATGATTGTATCTACTCCAGATCTTAGGGACTACAACCTCATGAATGCCATGGAGAAGCTGCAATATGAAAAGTTAGCTGGGGTATGGACCGACAAGCTCAACAACTATGAGTCGCAGATGCGTCTGGATCAGGAATACAACGAGCGTCATAAAGAGGCTTTACGCGGGGTGGATACCTATTGGCTGTCGCAGCCCTTGCGCACCTCAATCAATCAACGTCATAATGTCTACTTCGAAGGTGGGGACCGTAGTTTCCGCTACGGCATTACGGTGCGTTCTGAGCGTGATAAGGGGGTTATGATTGGTTCGGACCGGAATAAGACTGGCTTAGGCTTTAATTTTAATTACGATATCGGACAGCGCTTTATGGTGCGTAACCAATTGTTTGTGGATGAGTCCAAAGGTATGAATTCGCCTTATGGAAGTTTTGCAAACTTTGCTCGTCAAAATCCGAATGATCGCATTTTTGATGAGCAAGGCAATTATCTTGTGCGCTTGAGTAGTGGTAGCAATAATCCGCTTTTGGATGCTAACTTACCTCAGAAGGATTATAGTAAATACTTGTCTATTCAGAACAACTTGACCTTGGACTGGCGTATTATCGATGCCTTACGTCTGCAAGGGCAGATGAGCTTAACCAAGCGTATTGACAAGTCTGAGGTTTATCGCTCGCCGTTCTCAACAGATTTTGCAAATGAAACTGATACGCAGAAGAAGGGACGCTATACGACGATGAATAGCGAGCAAGTCGCTGTGGATGGTAATATGACCTTGGCTTATATCAAGGTGATGGATAAACATGTCTTAAACCTTGGGGTAGGTAGTAATGTCACGACGGATTCGCAGGAAGGTGCGGGCTTCACAGCTACGGGCTTTTTAAATGATGAAATGACCTTTGTGGAATATGCCGCTCAGTTTCAAGAGAACTCCAAGCCTAAGGGATTGTTTGAGAAGTCTAAGATGATTGGTTTCTTTTCCAATGTTAACTATGGCTTTGACAACCGCTACTTTATTGATGCTTCCTATCGTACGGATGGCTCTAGCAAGTTTGGCCGTGACTCGCGTTTTGCACCTTTCTGGTCCGTGGGGGCTGCATGGAACGTGCATAGGGAAAGCTTTTGGAATCCAGAAATGGGAACGCTAAAAGTTAGAGCCTCCGCTGGTAGTACTGGGATGGTTAACTTCTCTTCGAGCCAAGCCTTAACTAAATACAATTATAGACAAGATAGTGACTATAATGGGAATTTAGGTGCAATCTTGGTCGGCTATGGCAATGATAAATTAAAGTGGCAGAATACATTGGCTTACAATGCTGGGGTAGATCTAAGCTTGTTTAATAATGTTTTGCAGGTTAATCTGGATGGGTATATTAAGTTGACAGACAACCTTTTATTGCCGATTGATGTAGCGCCTTCTACGGGCTTTGGCAGTTATGTGGAAAATATGGGGCAGATGCGTAATGCAGGTATTGATACCCGCTTCCGCTTTAACTTGATTAATGATAGAACCAAGCGTTTAAACTGGAATATAACTTTAGCAGCACTTAGCAATCGCAATAAGATTACTAAGCTATCTAATGCTTTGGAGGAAATCAATAAGGAAGCCAATAGCTTAGAAAGTACTACTGTGGGAAGACCATTGCGTACCATTGAGGCTGGTCGTTCTCAGAGTGCTTTGATGGTGGTTCGTTCTGCTGGTATTGATCCTGCTACGGGCAATGAAATCTATATTAAGCGTAATGGGGATTACACCTTTGATTATGACTATCGGGATAAGGTTATCGTAGGCGATACCAAGGCTGACTTGGAGGGTAACTTTACAAGTAACTTAAACTGGAGAGGCTTTAATCTTTATACCCTGTTCCAATATCGCTTTGGTGGAAAGGTCTTTAATCAAACTTTTAATTCCAAGGTGGAAGGGGCTAATCCCTTGCACAATGCGGATCGACGTGTGCTTTATGACCGCTGGATTAAACCGGGTGATCAGGCTTTATTTAAGCGTATTGATGATCAATCAGCAACTTATCAAACGACTCGCTTTGTTCAAGATGATGACTTATTCTCCTTAGGAGCTGTGTCTTTAAGTTATGATTTACAAGAGTCGACGCTGAAACGCTTGAAAATCGAGCGCGTACGCTTTATGTTGTCTACTACGGATGTATTCAGGATCAGCACAGTTAAAGCAGAACGGGGTACAGCGTATCCATTTGCAAGGACTTTCACTGGCGGATTAAATATTACCTTTTAATTTATGTTGCACAAAATGAAAATAAAAGTTCTTATGGCCTGTGCTGTGCTTACACTTTGTAGTGCTTGCAACAAATGGTTGGACGTGGATCTAATCAATCAGGTTGACGAAAATAAATTGTTTGAAAAAGAACAAGGCTTTGTGGATGCCTTAGCGGGTGTGTATAGCGAAATGTCTAGTTCTTCTATGTATGGGGAAGTACTAAGCTATGAAATGCTGGATGTGCTTGGGCAGTATTATGATTACAATAGTATGGCAGCCGAGTACAATTACTACAGGGATTATGATTACAGCAATGCTAGTGTGAAAAGCAAAATTGCTAGTGTATGGTCTAATATGTACAAAAACATTTCGGCCATTAATAATATCATTCGCTGGGAGCAGAAGAATGGACAGGTCATGAATGAGCAGGTGCGTATGCAAGTTAAAGGTGAAGCATTGGCTTTGCGTGCCTACTTACATTTTGACCTCTATCGCATGTTTTGTGCTGATATGAAGTTCAATCCTGCGGCTAGTGGCATCCCTTACAACAAAGAGTTTGGGGTTGCCCTTCCGCCGCAATATACGGCTGCTGAAATCGTTCAGTTGGTTATCAATGATCTCAAAGAGGCCGAAGGCTATTTAGCAGAGGGTGACCCTATCCGTAATGTGGTGCCGTATAAGTTGCCAAATGTGGGCAAGGATCTGCGTAATAGCGCTGACAAGTATGTTGCACGCATGAATCTTTATGGGGTGAAGGCTTTGCTTGCGCGGGTCTATATGACGCAGGGCGATAAAGTTAATGCAGCTGCTATGGCCAAAGAGGTTATTGAATCGGGGAAGTTTAGACTCTTAGATTTTGCTAGCTCTGTGGATGTGCAAGAGGATAAAAGAGATTACAGATTTTCGGACGAGCATGTATTCTCACTGCGTAATAAGAATATTCCGGAACGGTCTAAATTGCTACATTTTGATGTGGTAGCGGCTACCTCTACGTCCTTTGCGAAATTGCCCGTAGGCAATGCTTTCAACCTCTATGAAGGGATAGCTGATGATGTGCGGTATCAATTCTGGACTGAATCCAATAAGCTACATAAATATGTGAAAGGGGTGAAGGATACGGAGTTCTTTCCAAAGGTACCTATGATTAAGTTGAGTGAGATGTATCTTATTATGGCTGAATCCCTGTACGATACCGATAGAAATCAATCCATCAACTATATCAATACCTTACGTAAGGCACGTATCCGTAATGCGCCAGATTGGTTCTTTGTGGATCGTCAAATTCTTTTTACTGAAATCAAAAAAGAATACTTAGGTGAGGGGCAATTGTTTTTCGCCTACAAGCGCTTGAACAAGGATCCACAGAATAATTCTGGTGTAGGTGATATCCCTGCTAGCAATGAAATATTCGTGTTTCCAATTCCAGACAAGGAAATTGAAAGTGGTAAAAGGAATTAAATAGGGTAATTGTCATCAATTGGACGTAATTACTAATTATTAAAAGATATAGATAAAATGAAAAAAATCTTAATCGGCTTATTGGCCTTCAGCTTATTCAGCTGTACGAAGGATGCAGGCTTATCTTATGTGGATAAAGATGCTGTGTATTTTCAATACAGCTATAAACAATATCAAACGGTTGTAAACTATGACAATATCATCTTTTCCTTTGGAATGAAGGCTGATGATGTACTGGTGGATACGGCTAAGATTGTTGTGAAATTAATGGGCAGTATCTCGGACAAGGATCGTTATTACGCCGTGCGTGTGTTCCAAGATTCAACGACGGCCATTGAAGGGCTGGACTATGAGGCTGTAGCCCCTTTACAGTTGTTTCAAGCCAATAAATTACAAGATACCCTACGTATTGTCGTAAAGCGGTCAGGCTTGAACAGTAGCCATATTGCTAAAGAGGAGAAATCCATAAAGTTGGAAATTATAGATGCCGAGGACTTTGCTGTGGGGGCTGACAAGGGGAGGTTTATGAAGTTACGTCTAAACAACTACTTGTCTGAGCCCAAATGGTGGGAGTCCTATGAGCGTTCTGGACTCTATTATTATCATCCAGAAAAATGGAAGATACTCATGAAGTTTCATGAAGATTTTAAGAAGACGGGTACTGAGCAACCAATTAATATCAATATGGTATCGCCATATTTCAATGCGCTACGTTCTTACCTAGCCAATATTCCAACTTATGATAAGGAAACGAATCAACGGATTTTGATTGATCGATTGGTGGACTAAATAAATACTAAGCTACATGAAAAAAATAGTTAAAAATATAAGTATGCTATTCTTGGCAACAGGTATTTTAAGTTCCTGTTACAAGGATTTGGGCAATTATGATTATACGACATTAAATGATCTGGAGGTTACCGATCTTAATTCCCGCTATGAAGTAGATCAGGATGAATTCCTCGTTATTACTCCCCAGTTAAAAGGCACGCAGTATCAAGATACAAGTCTTTTTACCTACCAATGGGAAATCTCGCGGAATATCGTGTACAATTACAAAGACCTTAACCTTAAGGTAGGTATCGGCATAGGCGAACATTTGGGGCGCTTTATGGTGACTGAAAAGAAGAATGGTGCAAAGGCTTTCTTCAACTTCACCTTACGTGTCAGCTCGACTACAGCTGGGGATCTAATTCTTGTGCTTAGCAAGCAGGATGGACATGCAGAGTTATCTTACAAGCGTTTGGACAAAGAGTCTGACTTTGTCACGAACTACTATGAGCAACGTCACGAAGAGGTGCTTGGGGTTGATCCGATGGGAATTTATATGAATTATAATTTCTTCGCTAATCATGTTCCTTTTGGCTTCCCTGCTACGCGTGGGGGATTGCAAGTTCTATTTAAGGATCAATGGAAGATTTTGAATAAGAATGAGATGGGGCCAAATAAAGAGGTGTCAGTTATTAATGGCGCTACCTTTGCCTCTTTTGTGCCGCCTTATCCGATTCCTGACATCTCTAATTTTAAACCGGAGTTTATCAACTATCAAGTGGATATGTGGAATTTCAACCCTTATGGGGGAATTAATCAATCGGGTAAGCTCTTAATGATTTCTAGTGGCGCGCTCTATACTGACGTAATGAATTCCTATGGTAAAACTGTTTACATCAACCAAAAGCCTGAGGATAATGGGTATCTATCTCCAGCATTGTGTTATGCATATGTACGGAATGATCCGCAAAACAGCGCGTCCCTAAAAATGAAGGGCTATCAGGTGGGTAGTTATGTCTTGTTGTTTGATCAGGTCAATGGCCGTTTTATGTATTCTAATAGTGGAAGTGCTCCACGTAAGATTCAGACAAAAGAATTGGTGGAATATCTCCCATTGTTTAAAGGGTATAAGATGATCTATGCTACACATACCGCAAATTCTAATAAATGTGTGGCTGTATTGAGCAATGGCGAACATAGTAAATTGGTTTATCTGCATGTACCCTCTGATGCGGCAAGCCAATTGCTTACTCCTTTTGCTATTGAAGGTGAGGTAAATGTATCCTTGGATCTTATCAATGCTAATACCAAGTTTTATAACATGCGCTATACTCCTTATATCTTATTTAATACAAATGATAAGCTATACCGCTACAATGCTTTAAATATTTTGAGTAAGCAGCAACCCGATCAAGTGATTGCAAACTTATCCAGCATGGGCTATGGTGCGGATGCTAGTATTAAGACTTTTACGGTATCCCGTACGGAGAAAAACATTCTTTTAGCAGTTTCCCGCTATGGTCAGGATACAAATGGTGCTGGCAAAACTTTGAAAGGGGATGTTGTCAAGTTGCTTTTTAACAGCTCAAGCATAGAGGCGCAATTGGATAAAAAGTTTGAAGCGGTGTCTGGTGTTCCTGTGGATATTCAGATTAAGTATCAAAACTTCTTGCGCGATGGCTTGGACAAGGATGATAAACTGGTAGATAAAATTTAAAATTATGAAAAAGATATTAGTATATGTCGCAGCAATCAGCATTGCTTTCTCGTTGTCTTGTACTAAAGACACGAGTACGTATGCCACGCAGACGAAGGAGGCTGTAAATCCAGCTGAACATTTTGCGCCTGATGGTAAGGATGGAGAGTCCCTTGGGACTTTGATTCCAGGTATAAATAAGGTCACAATAAATGTGACTATGCCCGATGGATCGACTGTTTTAAGAGAGTTTAAGTATTACTTTCCGAGATCAATAAATCCAAATAAGCCTATTTCTTTGCTATTTAACTTCCATGGAAGTTATACCTATACCGCAGGTTCTCCGGCTCCTGATCCTATATTGAATGTCTCCTTGTCTGATCCGCTTAACAAGCTGGCTGATACTGCGAATATTGTAACGGTATGGCCAGCGGGGGCAGTGGAGACTGGCGCGGTCAACTGGCAATATTCAGAAAAGCATATTCCATTTGTAAAGGAGATGATTAGCTTCTTTACGAAGGGTTCTCCAGCGATTGATCCAAAGCGGGTATACTCCTGTGGACAATCTAGTGGCGCTATCTTCTCCTTTGTTCTGGCTTATGAGATGAGTGAATACTTTGCTGCTGTTTGCCCTGTTTCGGGTCAGATGAAATTGCCAGCCAACCTGGTTATGCCGACGCGAAAAGTGCCTATTCGAGCTTTTAATGGAACAGCGGATGATATTGTAAACCATGCCGCGGCCTTGTCTAATATTAAGGCTTGGGCCGAAAAGATAGGCGGCTATCCCGTAAAGACAGAATTGCCTTTACAAGCCCTTATCAAGGCTGACACCTATAGCATCAGCCCGTATAAGTGGAATGGGGGAGCAGTGGACATTGAGTTGTACTCGGTAAAGGATGCTGGGCACGGCATGAACTGGACGATTCTGACTCCATTGATGTGGGAGTTTATGCGTAAGCATGCACAAAAATAAGGAGCATTAAAGCTTTCCAATAGCAGGAGCATGAGGCGTAAATAGCGGTATGCATGCTCCTGTTTTTTTTAATTTTAAGATTATTCTATACCCTAATGAGAAAATTTTTAATCGTCGCACTTGTATGGATAACTGTACAAACTGCGCAAGCGCAAAAGGCAATTCACTTTGAAAAGTCAACCTTTGCTGAGCTTAAGGCTAAAGCCAAGCTGGAAAACAAGCTGATCTTCTTGGATGGCTATACCTCTTGGTGCGCACCCTGTAAATGGATGGAAGGAAATACCTTCTTGGACCCTGCGGTAGCGGATTTTTACAATGCAAACTTTATCAACACAAAATTTGACTGTGAGGTAGGTGAGGGGATCGAGATTGCAAAGAAGTATGCGATTCGTAGTTTTCCGACCTACTTATTTCTAGATGCTGAAGGGGAATTGGTCTATCGTACACAGTCCCGTATGGATGCTAAGGAATTTTTGGAAGAAGGCAAGCGTGCCTTTAGTAAGGATTATCACCTGCCAACGCTCCGCGCCCAGTTTGCGGCTGGAGACCGTAGCCCAGAATTTTTAATCCGCTACTATGTGGTGATGAGTAAGGCGGATCAGGAACAAGCGGATGCTGCTAAGCAAGCCCTTAATGCGCTTGCTGACCCTAGCTTCCTGAAGTCCAAGGCAGGCTGGGAGGTGATCAACCTCTTAGCGCAGAATGGGCAGGACAAGTTTGGAATGTTCTTTATGGAGAATAAGGATTATTTTAAGTCGGTGGCTTCTGCGGAGGATTTTGACAAGAAGGAATTGCAGCTGCTCCGCTACAGCATGTACAATTACATACGTTCCAAGGATAAGGCTGCTTTTGACAAAGGACTTGTTTATTTCGCTGAAAGTGCGGATCGGGAAAAACAAGTGGATGCTGCGATGTACAAGGTAGAATGGGTAGGTTCACATGGCACGGATGCTGAATTTGTAAAACTGACCACTGATTTGAGTAAGGGCACCCTGAAGGAAGAAGCTGATAAGTTGAGTTTTATTGCTAGACGCTATGCGAATAATAAATATGCTACCAATAAAGAGCCTTCCAAAGCTATCCTCGAGCAATGCTATAATATGGCTAAACAAGCCGTAAAGTTGGATGAAAACTCCTACTCCAACCAGGGTACATTGGCGGAGATCTGTATTACCCTTAAAAAGAAAAAGGAAGCCATAAAGGCTGCTGAAGCGGCTCGTATGTTGGCCGAATTGGAGACTTCCAAGATTATTAATATTGCTGACAAATTGCTTGAACGCGCCAAGAACATATAAAAGATGAAGAGAAAAGTATTTAGCCTACTTATGGCTTCTCTATTTGCCCTACATACGCAGGCACAAGAAAAGCAATTTACTATAGAAATCGATCCAACTGCGACTATACCCAAGGAAGCGAAGCTGTTTGTGCGCTACTTCGTAGCCAACAAGCTGGTGCTGGACTCTGTTGTCTTTGACAAAGGGAAGTCTCAGTATCAAGGTATGGTCTTAGGCCCTACGATGGTCAATCTATACTACTCACCTACCGGAACTCCCTTCTTTTCCAAAGCTAGAACTATGCCTTGGGAGAAAGTGGACTTGTACGTCGATGAAGGACTAACGCAGGTAAAGTTTGATGGTCGTATCAAAGAAGCTGCAATTATAGGTGGGCCTATGCAAGTGGCCTTTGCACACTATGCGAATTATATGCGCTCTTATGACAATGAAATCGAAAAGCTGATGGCGCAGAGGACTCGTTTACTTCAACGTAAAGAGGATGGCAAAAATGACCTAGAAGCAGTTCAGACTGCACTAAATAGCGTTGAACGCGAGAAGAAAAGGGCGAAGGAAGATTATATTAAGGCCAATCCAAACGCTTACTTCAGCTTGCTGGCTTTAAAGGAGCTGGCAGGGTATGCGGTTGATCCTGCCTATACACAGCCACTTTATGATTTGTTGACTGCGGAGGTGAAAACCTTTCCAGAGGCTATAGAACTCGGAAATAGCCTGGCTATTGCGACACGGCTTGCCCTCGGTAATATTGCCCCTGACTTTAGTCAGCCAGATGTAAATGGTAAGCAGGTTAAGCTCTCAGATTATCGCGGGCAATTTGTACTTTTAGACTTCTGGGCATCATGGTGTGGTCCATGTCGAGCTGACAACCCGAATTTGGTCAAAGCTTATATGGCTTTTAAGGATAAGAACTTTACCATCTTGGCGCTCTCATTGGATCGTCCAGGGAAGCGGGCTGATTGGCTCGCCGCCATTGAAAAGGATGGGCTTCCATGGACGCATGTTTCTGATTTGACGGGTTGGAAAAATGAGGTGGCTCAACGCTATGGCATACAAGCTATACCTCAGAACTTACTTATTGATCCTTCAGGTAAGATTATCGCTAAAAATCTGCATGGTTCGCAGTTGAGTGATCTCCTCAAAAAAATCTTATAAGCTAAAGGGCTATTCATTTGAATAGCCCTTTTTTATGCCCTTTAATAGTCTTGCTCAGCCTATACTGTTCAGTGTTTCCTCCTTGGGCTATGGTACTTAAAGCAGCTAAAGCTGCTTTAAGGCTGATAGATTTTAATCGCCAAGCCTTCTGCTGGCTTACTACTTTCTACTATAAGGCTGTTTAGAATCGTAGGTGTACCTGATAAGCTTTATTTAATGTATATCTGCACTATCTTTGTAATTAATAGTATATTTGTACACTATAATATTCATATTTATGCAGTATAAATTGCTAAAAGAGTTGGTGGACTTGCTTGCTGACTTTGAATCTCAAGTGGATCAGCATGGCTTTAGTCAGGACTTGGAGGGCTTTAAGCGTTGGATTACACAGGCTCAGCTGGGCGGAAGACCTGCTGCTCCGGAACCCCCAAGCTGGGAAGGGCAGGAGTT
>JASLCA010000169.1 GCA_030146225.1 Sphingobacterium sp.
GACACGCCTGAAATCTTTGAACAGCCTAGCAGTAACCTCGGTCTAGAGCCTAGTCGCTACGGCATCCGCGAGAAAAAGGAAAAGGGAATAGGCGTGTGGATGGACAATCTTGAGACCTCCGAAAAAAGCAATCTTGCCCTCCATAAAACCGCCCCAATTGGCACTATTTTAAAAATAACCAATCCCATGACTAAAAGTGTTACGTATGCTAAAGTTGTCGGAAAGTTTAATGATAATGCTGATAACCAAGATGCTATCGTTATTTTATCAAAGTCTGCCGCAGCTTATATTGGAGCTTTAGACAGAAGATTTTTGATAGAAATTGCATATGGCGTACCTTTGCAGGATTAGTAGCTAAATTTTAATTGATGAACAAGCCATACGTTATTGGAATTGCTGGGAGCAGCGGCTCTGGAAAGACCTTCTTTTTAAAGAGTTTTTTAAATCATTTTAAAGCAGATCAGGTAACCCTGATCTCCCAAGATGACTACTATATTCCCGCGAACACCAAAACTAGAGAAGAGAATAGGCTTTACAACTTTGATATCCCCACCTCTATCAATAGAGCTGATTTTTATCATGATATAAAAGAGCTTTTTGAAGGGAAGACCATCTTTAAAGAAGAGTATACCTTTAATAATCCAGACTTACAGCCCAAGATTTTAGAGATTAAGCCCGCACCTATACTGATTGTAGAAGGCTTGTTTATCTTTCATTATACGGAGATCAATGAGCTCTTGGATTACCGGGTGTTCTTAGATGCAGATGAGTCCGTCGCCTTAGAGCGCAGGTTGCGTAGGGATTTACTGGAGCGGGGTTATGATAAAGATGATGTTATGTACAAGTGGATAAACCATGTGGTACCCTCCTACAATGAATACCTCCGCCCTTATAAGGATATTTGCGATTTGGTAATTATCAACAATACAGATGATCCCGAAACTATTGATCAGGCAGCCAATAAGATATCCCAAGACTTGATTTTAAAAGATTCTAGCAAAAATCTTATTTAAAAACAATCTAAATAACTATCTTTGTCCACAAGATGGATTTAGCAGAGACAAATGTTAACAGTATAGAAGATTTAAATCCCTTTTTGAGCGCTTTCAAAAAGGGGTTTGACTGCAATACAGACAACGGCTGCTGTGTATTTAAAAAATGTTGCAAAAAATACAAGAAGGGCAAGCGTTGTAAAAAATGTCCAGATCGCTAGATTTAGCCGCCCTAAGCCACTTTCCCCCCTTATTTTGACAAGAATAAAACAGATAGTATACTGTCCATAAGCTAAAGAGTCGTATTTTTGCAGGATGCAATTATCAGCTAAAACTTTGAAATGGCTTTTAAGGCTATACCCACCCTTTCTCTTTCAACGGATATGGGTTAAGAAGATTGATGCCGACTTTAAGCAGATGGACATTAAGATATTCAAAAGCATACTGAATATCAATAGCAATAAGACGATATTCGGAGGCACTATTTTCTCCTCCATAGACCCTGTACACACGCTATTACTGGATCAAATCTTTAAGCGACAAGGCATTAAGAATACCGTAGCTTGGCTTAAATCGGCAAAAATTGATTATATTAAGCCCGGTAGAAAGACCCTATCCTTCTCGATTATTATTGAGGATAAAGATGTTGATATGGCGCTTTCCGAAGTAAAGTTACACGGTAAAGTTGTAAAGACTTTTGAAATAGATATCTTTGACAAAGATGGTCTACTATGTGCACATTCACTAAATGAAATATACATCCGAGATTTAAGCTTTGACTCTTCCATGAGTAAAGCCTAGTCTCAACAACACTACATTAAAATCATACGTATGAAAAAGTTAACTCTTTGTGTTATTACCCTTGCGTCAGTAGCTACAATCAGCGCTTGTCAACAAACGGCTAAAAATGAAGATAACAATTCCCAGGCATTGTCAGTAAAAGCGATCGAAGTACATGACGAAATCATGCCCCAAATCTCAACCTTTGACAAGCACACGGTGCTAATTGACTCTCTTTTAGGCGACCTATCAGCTGTTAAAGCTGCGCATCCAGACTTAGATACCACCAACACCCGTAAAGATCTTACTACCCTAAAGGATGATTTGGATGCTGCCACCGATAAAATGATGGTTTGGATGCATGAGTATACCACCGATAGCACCGACATTGAATATCAAAAGGCGGAGGTTAATCGTATTTCACAATTGAAAACTGAATTCGAGAAGGTAACTGCCGAGGCCAATCGTTTACTCGCTCCTTTTAATAAATAAACATGCGAAATTTAGTAAAACATAGTCTCCTGGCCCTCTTGTTTAGCAGTACGCTAGTCGCTTGTTCGACCAAGTCTGCGCATCAAGAGCTACCCTATATAGGAGAGCCTACCCTGAATGAGCAGACAAAAGATGGAAAGACGGTTGTAGATACCATTTATCATACCATCCCAGCCTTTTCGTTTCTTAATCAAGATAGTGTTATGATTAGCGAGAAGACCTTTGAAAACAAGGTTTATATTGCCAATTTCTTCTTTACCCACTGTCCGAGCATCTGCCCAACGATGCAGCGCAATATGCTAAAGGTATATGAAAAGTACAAAGGGGATGATCGGATTTCCTTCCTATCCCATAGTATAGACTTTAAATATGATTCCCCTAGCGTCTTAAAAAACTATGCACAGAAGTTAGGCGTAGCAGGAACCCAATGGCAATTTGTGACCGGCAGTAAGAAAGATATCTATGGCTTGGCAGATGCGTACTTGGTATACACCAAGGAGGATGCTGCTGTTCCTGGAGGTTATGATCACCAAGGATACCTTATGCTTATCGACCAAAATCGACATATCCGTGGTGCTTACGATGGCACAAATGATGAGCAGGTTGCTCAATTGTTTAAAGATTTAGAGATACTACTGAAAGCAAAACAATAGCGATGCGCAATTACATCCTGTCAGTTACTGGTATAAGCATGCTCCTAGGCATGCTTATACTTATACAGTCCTGCCAACCCAATATTGGCATAGAAACGGCTCAGTATGCTGTAAATGGGCAGAAACTATATGTTGCCCATTGTCAAAACTGTCATGGCGCTAAAGGTGAAGGCCTGGGCAAGCTTTACCCGCCCCTTACGGACTCCCTCTTTCTAAACAAGCATCGCGCACAGCTTGCCTGTATTGTAAAAAATGGAATAAAAGGCCCTATTCAAGTCAATGGAGAGACCTATGATGGAGAAATGCCAGGCATTCCAGAGTTGACCAAGGTAGACATTGCCTATATCCTGACCTATATTACCACCACCTTTGGAAATAGCACCCAGACCTTTACACAAGATGAGGTTACCCAAGGTCTAGGGAACTGCGCAAAATAGCGTCCGTAGCTTCATCAAATTGTAACAATTCTAAGAATATAGTGCCCCCTTTGTAAAAAAACAGTATTATTGCAAGCAGTGCAAACCCTAAACAAGACATATCAGCCATCATCCAATTGGCGTACTATAGCAGGAATACTATTTATGCTATGTATAGTCTTGTCCTCTTGTGCCGTAAAATCCAGTATAAAAAGCTTCTTAGGCATTGACTTTACCCAAGAGCAGCGGCATCCAAGAACCGCAGCCACAGGCCATGCAGCTGTAACAGCCGCAACCCAAGACTGTCAATACAATACCACTTCCCAAGAGATCAGCTTTCAAAAAGCAGAAAGCAACAGCCTTGTCAAGCTCTCGGCCGTCCTTCTTTTCACCTGTGTACTTTACTTAATCTACGGACAGCACATCGTTCGTAATAATACAACCCATCCTCGCTATAGCAGCACGGAAATTCCGGGATCCCTACCTTTGTTTTTGCAACAGCGCAAACTTATTATATAGTACTTATTTTCTTTCTAATTGCTGCCCACATACCTATGCGATGTGGTCCAATCAGCATGTTCTGAATTAGGTATTTATATAAAACAAGATGATAAGAATACAATCCCTTATGCTGCTTGTTTCGGCACTGACTATCAACAGCCTACAGCCGACTCGAGCACAAGAATCCACAAGTTCACTTAACCAACTTTGGCAACTTGTAGAAGCAAATTATCCCGGCTTGAGTGCCCAACAGGCTTCTATTGAGGCTTCCCAACTGCAAGCGCAGGCAGTGCGAAGCAATGCGCTTCCACAGGCCAAGCTGCAATTGCAGAATAGCTATGGAACACATGAACGAAGCAATGGCGCCTTCTTTCCCCAGCCTGGACTCTTTAATGTAAATAGTCCAGCGGGCACAGTAGGCTCGAGTACAAGTGCCAACTCATTTGGCTCTGCTACCCTAGAATATGAAGTCTTCTCCTTTGGACGGCAACAAGCCGAAAACTCGGCCGCAGGCTTCCTAACCTCCCGCAAGCAAGCGGACAAAGTAGCCTATGCCTTAAAGCTTAAAAGAGAATTGAGCAATAGGTATATACAATACCTCTACACAGAGAGTAAACTACAGTGGGTAGCCAAAAATGCAACCCGCCTGCATGATATTCAACGTATTGCCGCGGGCTTATCCCGCGCGGGCCTAAAGCCTGCGGCAGACAGCCTGTTGGCCTACTCCTCCTATATCCAAGCCTTGGCCGAGAAAGACAATTGGACAGGCAATAAGGGCATTTCCTTAGCCCGCCTACAAGAATTACATGGCCAGGAAGATTATGCAGTAGATGCTACAGCTTCCAAGTTTAACAAGCCCGCCTTGCGTTTAAACCCGCAGGCAGACCAGCCTAACCTGCATCCTTTTTTGGAGGTACTGGCAAAAGAATCCGCCTACCATAAAGGATTAGCTGCTGCACAAACTAAAGCCGCCCTACCTTCCCTAAAAGTATTAGCTGGCTATGCCTTTAGAGGCTCAGGGATTGCCCCTACAGGGCATGTATCAGGAGATTGGTCAGCTGGCTTTTCCAACAGCTCAAACAACCTCTTACTAGGCCTAGGACTTACCTGGAACCTGACGGGCATGCATACGAGCAAGCTTAAAGGCAATGCTTGGCTCAAGCAAGCCGAGCAAGCCCAGCAGCAGCAGGCCGAGTCTCAGCTGTATATTCAAGCTGGCTTAAAAGCCTTGGATAGCAAGCTCAGTGAGCAACTAAAGCAATTAAACAAGACTGAACAGTCCGTAAGCTATACCCAAGACGCCTACCAGATGTATATGGCACGCTACAAAAGTGGCCTGATCACCATGACCGAGCTCCTACAGATTCGGATGCTCTTGGAACAAGCCGAGAACAATCACATCGAAGCATTAAATAGCTACTGGCTACAGCTGGCTGAAGAGGCTATGCTGCGCAATGACTTCCAATTCTTGTTTAACAACCTTTAATCTACCGCATATGAATATGATTCGTCTCGCATTAAGAAAGCCGATCGCCATTATGGTTATTGTAATGGCCATTGGTATCTTTTCTTATTCCAGCATAAAACAAATAAAAGTCGACATCTTTCCGGAGGTTGAACTCCCGGCCATGTATGTTGCGATGCCTTATGGAGGGCTATCTCCGGCCTATATGGATGGATTTATGGCCAATGAATTTCAAAAGGTCCTGCTCTTTGTCTCGGGCGTCCAAAATATTGACTTCAAGTCGGTACAGGGCTTGACCATGATGAAGCTTACCTTCTATCCCGGCACAGACATGGCCCAAGCCGCAGGCGAGGTGTCCACCCAAGTGAGTAGAGCGATGGGCTTCCTACCAACGGGCGCAGTGCCACCTATGGTGGTTCGATTTGATGGCAACTCCCTACCTGTAGGGCAGCTAATCTTTGAGAGCGATCAGCGCTCCACCAGTGAGCTACAGACCCTTGCTGTGACCAAGATACGTCCGATGTTTGTGGAGATCCCTGGGATAACCGCTCCCGCACCATTTGGGGGAAATATTCGAACGATACTGGTAAACATCAACCCCCAAGCCATGCAGGCACATAGCCTCAGCCCTGAAGAGATTACCCTTGCAATTAGTAAAAACAGTCATCCCTCACCAGCCGGAAGTATTCGCTTGGGTGATGAAAACCTTATGGCACCCGTCAACTCCATCGCAAAGAACCCTGCCGAGTTTATGAATACGCCTATTAAAAATGTAGATGGGCATACCATCTATGTACGCGATGTGGCCAATGTGGTCGATGGAGCAGATCAAACGGTGGGCTATGCGCTTATTAATGGAAAAAGATCGGTCTACCTACCCATTATTAAGAAATCAGATGCCTCTACCTTGACCGCGGTGGAAAACCTTAAAAATGCCCTTCCAAAGCTTAAGGATCAACTCCCAGATGATGTTCAGATTCGCTATGAATTTGATCAGTCAAAATATATTTCACGCTCCCTTACAAACCTAATCCATGAAGGCGTCCTGGGGGCCCTGTTTACAGGCTTAATGATCTTACTCTTCTTGGGGGATACCCGAGGCGCATTAATTGTCGTAATGACCATCCCTATCGCAATCCTTTCCGCGGTGAGTATGCTACATCTCCTAGGCTACAGCATTAATATAATGACGCTCAGCGGACTAGCCTTGTCGATTGGAATCCTAGTGGATGAGGCCACCGTAACCATTGAAAACATACATCAGCATATGGAGATGCGAAAGCCCAAGCAAAGAGCAATCTTGGATGCCCTCTTGGAGATTTCTATTCCGAAACTATTAATCTTGCTGTGTATTTTAGCGGTGCTAACCCCAGCCTTTATTATGACGGGGATTCCAAAAGATATGTTCCTGCCATTGTCCGTAGCCGTAGCATTTGCGATGATAGCCTCCTTCTTAGCATCGCAGACATTTGTCCCGATCTTGGCAAACTGGATGATGCAAAACAAGCATCTTAGCAAGGCGCAGGAAAAGAAAAAAAAGAAATCCTTCTTTTCAAAATTCCGTGCTAACTATAGCTTCCGCTTGCGCAGATGGTCAGGTAAGACCCTTATCCTATTTGGCAGTTACGTCCTTATTGCGGGATTATTAGTCAGCGCCTTACTCCAAGTTATTGGGACAGATGTGATGCCCGTATCCAATAGTGGAGACTTTCAGATTCGGATTGTAGCGCCTCAAGGAAGCCGCTTAGAGAAGACAGAGGCTATTGTCAAGCATATCACCGAAGATATACAAGAGTTCCTGCCTCAGGACGGGCTGCATATTAGCTCCGCCTTTGTAGGGATGCACCCCGCAGCAAACCCGATTAACCCTATTTTCTTGTTTACCAGTGGATCTCATGAAGCCGTTTTACAGCTATCTGTAAATCAAGCTGCATACAGCGGATCCATAGAAAAGTTAAAAGAGGATATCCGCGGGATTGTGGCTAGCAAATACCCTAGTGTGCAGATAAACTTTGAAGCCATGGAGCTTACCGAAAAGATTATGAGCCAAGGAGCCATGACCCCGATTGAGGTAAAGATAGGAGCTGGACAACTGAAGGTCGCCGAGCAGCATGCGCAGAAAATTATTGAGAAGATGCGGGAAATCCCCTATCTACGGGATGTACGTATGGCAGAGCCTACGGCCTATCCTACCCTAAAGATCGATGTGGATAGAAATCTAGCTGCTCAATTTGGACTTACCATGCAAGACGTAACCCGAAGTCTGGTTACAGCCACCTCCTCTACCCGCTACACCGACAAAAACCTTTGGATAGATCCCAAGTCTGGATTGGTATTCCAAAGCCAGGTGCAGATCCCAGAGGCCAGTATGAATGACGCCGAAATGCTGCGCGCTATTCCCTTAAAGAAAGGTAGCCTACGCCCAGTGCTGGAGGATGTAGCCAGCATCAGCCGAGCTACAGAATCCGCACAGGTAAATCGCAAGGGTGCAAATCGCTACGTTACCCTCCTAGCCAATGTCTATGAGAAAGATCTAGGCACTGCCTCTGCGGCAGTTAAGCAGGCCGTAAAAGCAGCCGGCAAGCCGCCCAAGGGAACCAATGTATGGACAGAAGGTACCTTGCAATTGTTGGACGACACCTTGGACAGCCTAATTATTGGATTGGGAGCAGCAGTTATCGCCATCTTCCTAATGCTATCAGCCTATTACCAATCCTTTAAGGTTCCACTTGTGATCCTATCGGTGGTACCCTCCGTAATTGCAGGAAGTTTAATCTTGCTGTACTTTACAGGCAGTACCCTCAACCTACAATCCTATATGGGCATGGTGATGTCTATTGGGGTGTCCGTGTCCAATGCGGTGCTCCTTATTAATCAGGCAGAACACTACCGCAAAGACTTTGCGCTACGCCCTGTTTTTGCAGCCCGTATGGCAGCAAGCTCTAGGTTAAGGCCTATCCTTATGACAGCTGCCGCCATGCTAGCCGGGATGCTACCTATGGCTGTAGGCATCGGTGACGGAGCGGAACAGATTGCCCCACTGGGCAGAGCAGTAATCGGGGGGCTATTCGCTTCCACAATTACAATCTTATTGCTCTTGCCACATTTCTATGCAGGTATTATGGCAAAATCATCCCGTATTAGTCCATCCTTAGATCCTGATGATACGGATAGTCAATACTACGCTACACAGAAAATATCATAATTTACACTTACTAAAAGACACCGATAAAAAAATGAAAATAGCAACTATAAAAGGCAATTACTTCACAGTAGGAATAGCAATCCTAGGCTTTTTAGGCGCATGTGGCAATCCAGCAACGGAGCAAAAAGAAAAGCCAGAAAGCCCTCAGCCAAGTCTAAACCTGACTACAGACAGTCTGCGTCTTATGCAACCCAGCTATAGCTTATCCTTGCCTGCTGAGCTCAAGCCTTACGAGCAGGTGCAAGTTTATGCCAAGGTCAATGGCTTTGTGCAAAAGCTATTGGTAGACCGGGGCGCCTATGTACGCAAAAACCAACTGCTAGCCATCTTAGAAGCTCCCGAAATGGGGCAACAATACCTCTCCGACAAAGCGGGGCAAGAGAAGATGAATAGCGACTATAACTTTGCGCAACAGGCTTATGAGCGTCTGAAGGAAGCCTCCAGCACAGAAGGTGCAGTATCGCCTATTGAACTTGACAGAGCCAAGAGTATGATGCTAAGCGCTAAATCTGCCTACGAGGCTTCCAAAGCAGGAACTGCCCATACCGGACAACTCCAAAGCTACCTGCGAATCCTGGCCCCATTTGACGGCATTATTACCGAGCGGAATAGCTCCGTTGGCGCATTGGTAGGCCCAGGTTCCAACCAGTCATTGTTTTCAATCGCACAAAGCCAAAAGCTACGCTTGACACTTTCCATCCCTGAAAAACATGCAGCATCCATTAGCGATGCCATGTCTGCTAGCTTTTCCGTAAGTTCGCTTCCAGGTGAAATCTTTACAGCAAAGCTCTCCCGAAGTTCTGGAACATTGGATGCCCAACACAGGTCCTTGGTACTTGAATTTGATGTAGACAACAGTCAGCATAAGCTTCAAGGCGGAGAGTATGCGCAGGTAAAGCTTAACTTACAACGCAAGGCAGCCTCCTTCTGGGTTTCCCCAAAGCAGATTGTAAACGCTTCCTCTGGGCCATTTGTAATGACGCTAAAGGAGAATAGTCTACAGCGCGTTGCGGTCAAGGAAGGCATTCGCGTGGACAGCTTGCAAGAAATATTTGGGGATCTAGATCCAGCGGATCTTATCCTAAAACACCCCTCAGAGGAAATAAAAGAAGGAAAATTAAACTAAACAAAATATAGCTATGAAAAATATATTCGGAATCCTACTCGGCTCAACACTCTTAACAAGCCTAAGCTTTGCATCCTGCAACAACCCCAGCACGAGCAATACAGCCATCAATGTAGAAACCAGCGCAGACTCAGCCAATATGAAACAGGCTGTTTATAACTTCGCCGTAAAAGATGAAAACCAAAATGAAATCCACCTCGCGGATCTAAAAGGCAAGGTGGTATTTATTAATTTCTGGGCAACATGGTGCCCTCCATGTATACAAGAGATGCCCTCCATAGCCGCCCTTAAAAAAAGATTTCCAAATCATCCTGATCTGGTCTTCTTAATGGTAGATGTCGACAATAATATTGAAAAATCCAGCAAGTTTATGGTTAAGAATAAGCTAGACCTCAAGGCCCATACTCCTAGTACAGCAATTCCTTCAGACTTCCTAGGAAATTCAATTCCGACAACGGTTGTTTTAGATAAAGATGGAGAAATTGCCATCCGCGTTGAGGGCGGCAGAAATTACGATACCAAGGATGTTATTGATGCAATATCAGATCTCTTAAAATAGTTATGTTCCTACTGCGGCTCTGGGCAAAGCCTGTTACAGGCTGCAGTAGGGCAAAAAAAAAGGTTTCCAAACGGGGAGAATGGAAACCTTTACTAACCAATTATAAACCTAAATTATGATA